>JAFSZZ010000083.1 GCA_017458765.1 Lachnospiraceae bacterium
TCTCTCCCGTTTCCGAGTGTTTTGCGACTTCGACTATCTGATAATAGTTTCCCTTAAAATGTTTATATACCTGCAGCGGTTTAGGTTCGTTTCTCATTCTTCCTCCCATTCTTACGATGAATACTTTATAATAAGCATCTCGACGGCGATCATATCATCGATCAGCCCCTGTTTGGCTGCCGTCTCCGTCTCAACACATTCTTTTACCGCTTCTCTTAGATACTCCGAAGTAAAGCGTCCGGAAACCGATATATATTTACCTACAAAATATTTGTTGATCCTGGTGATCCCGGCTATTTCATCATTATCCCGTCCGGCATTTCTTAATGCTTTCACCTGCATGAGCAGATTAAATTCCCTCGAAACAAGAGACAGTATGTTCATCGACCTGACCTTAAGTTCTATAAGATCATAATATAACTTAAGCGCCTTCCTCCTGTTTTTGGCAGCAATGGCACCTACCATCTCAAATATATCATTATCTATATTTCTTGAACATATCTCCTTGACATCATCTTCATCTACGGAACTGTGCCCCGCCCTGTAACAGATAAGCTTCTCACACTCATTGCTCAGCCTTGTCATATCATCACCTGCATATTCAAGGATGCGATCCATTGCTCTCCTTGTGACCTTAAGACCGCTGTCCGCAAATTTCCGGAGGAGCCAGCCTGTCAGCTCGGCTTCCTGAAGCCGCTTGAATTCGATGATCCTGCCAAGATCATGTACCGTCTTGTAGAGCTTGTATCTCTTATCGACAAGTGCACTCTCATACTTTCTTTCATCCCGGCGGTCTCCGCTAAAACATTCCGTGAAGATCATAAAAGTCGTTTCGGGCATAACCCTGAGATATGACGCCAGTTTGTCATCGGCCGACTTAAAAAGTCCGGTATTCTCCATCACGATGACCCGGCGAGGCGCAAAAAAAGGAACCGTATCCGCATATTCGATCACCTCACCCATATCGGAAACCGGTCCGTCATAATACCTGCAGTTGAGTTCATCTTCACTTCCCACAAGAGCATTCACGAGTTTATTCCTGTAATGACGGATCAGATACGGTTCAACACCTATCAGGAAATAAATGTTCTTAAATTTTCTTTCCTTTATATCAGCATCGATGCTTTTCATGATGACATTATAGCACACCGGCGAGCATTATTTAAACAAAAAGATACGTATGGATCCGTCATCAAGATCACAGTCTGTTTCGCCGTCCAAGCCGGTTATATATGTGTGCGTTCCGGCACATTCATTGAGAATATCAAGAGTTTCCTTATGCGGATGTCCGTACATGTTATCCTTTCCCGCGCTTATCACTGCAACCGCCGGTGATACCCGGTTTATGAACGCTTTGCTTGCAGCCGTACGCGAGCCGTGATGTGCAACCTGCAGATAATCGTATCCTGCTCCCGTATTCTCAATTATGTGTTCTGCCAGCTCCTCTTCGATCCTCGAACTGATATCACCCGTAAACAGCATCCGCAGCGGTTTTTCCGCCTGACCGGTGCCGGTTTTACGATATTCAATGTCAAGTGTCAGCGATCCGTCATTAATATCGTCATATTTTTCCGAAACACCCGTCTTTGGAGAGATGCATGTGACCGACAGATCATCCCATCTTATGCTGTCATCGGCACTCATCGTATATACCGGGATATCCCTGTCGACCGCAGCCTTCATCAGCTTTGGATAGTTTTCACTGTCTTCCTGCTCCCCGGATCCGGATATGATTATCCTTCCTATATCCGTCCTAAGATCCTCTTCATTCAGCAGTTCAAGAAGCCCGCTCACATGATCCGAATCAAGATGTGAAACAAAGAACGTATCTATTTTGCCGATACCGCTGTATTTAAGAAAAGGGACAAGCCTGTATCTGCCGACCCTGTTTTCGTCCGTACTCCCGCAGTCATAAACAACGGACGGCACCTTTCTGCCATGTATGACAAAGCACTGTCCCTGCCCCACGTCAAGTGCCGAGATCTCGATATCCGGTGCCGTATTCAGACATAAAAGTCCCATTCCCGTCATCCACAGCAATGCAAGAGCCGTACAGGACATCTTTAAGCGGCGGGAAGTCTCTTTCCTGTTTTCATCCGGGATTACTTTCTTCCGGTTACGTAAGCACCTGTGTTCCCGCGCTTTAAGCAGATATCCACCGGATACCGTCACCGCAAGGATGAGATAGTACACCCACATCTGCCACATTTTCGGTCTTCCTGTTATCCAGACACTTCCCGGCATCCCGCATGCAAAACCGGTTATGATATCATAACCCTTAAGTATTATCCTCACGGCATAAACCGGAGGAGCCAGTACAGGATCAAAAAACCTGCTTCCTCCCGGAAAACACAGCGCTATATTTCCGAGTATCCCGGTAAGTATCCCGGCAAACAGCAGCATACCGGCAAAAGGCACCACTAACATGTTTACCGGTATCCCGTACACCGGAAGTTGATAAAAGAACCACATGGTAAAAGGCATTACTGTGATCTGAAGTGCAAATGAGAACAAAAGGGTTTTCAAAAGTCCCATACCGGCCCTGACAATGAGTCGGGGGGATCTGTGAAGATCGGTCATTCTTTTTCTTCCGAATATCGAAAGTACTATCTCCCGCAGTCCCGGATAGATTATCCCTATACCGATCACAGATGAAAAGGACAGTATAAAGCCCGGATCATATATCCGGTCCGGATTAGTTATAAGCATAAGCACTGATGCAAAAGCTGCCGCGGTCCTCAGGTCATAGGTACGTCCGGCTATAAGAGAAACCGCAAGAAACGCAAACATGATCATGGCCCGGACAGCCGAAACCGGCATACCTGTCATAATGCAATACATCATCATAATCGAAAGGCTTATGACTGCAGCGGCAGCCGTCGGAAGTCCGAACTTCCTGAGCACGGCAAGGAGCATGCATCCGAGAGTTACTATATGAAGTCCCGAAAGTGCAAGGATATGGGATATTCCCGCATCTTTATACTGCTCCTTTAGATCCTCGTCAAGATCGTCCCTGTCAGCAAGAACAAGCGCCTTGATCACGCCGCTTTCATCATCTTTAAGATAGCGGTCATAAACATCTTCCGTCCTGTCCCCGATCCTTTTAAGCCGGTCTCTTATAACGTCATATGAAGCAGATATTCCAAGTATTTTTCCGTCCCGAACCTCATACCCGTACCCTTTCAGGGCATAATACCTCCTGCGGTCAAACTGTCCTTTGTTGTCCGCCTCGTCCATAAGACGGAAGATTCCTTCCGCCTTTACTTTTGTTCCTATATGAAGTCTGTCTTTTAATACGGGATCATCTTTTGAATAAAATAATATGTCTGTATCCGATACTGATATGCTTCTGATCTGTACGATCAGTCTGTTGTTCTTCTCTTCTATTCCTCTGACTGTGCCTTCAAAGACCAGTTTTTTGCCATCAAGCACAGTCTGCCGCCCCGAAAGTGCATCCCTTTCTCCTGACAGATACAGGACCACTGTCAACACAGCAGCAAACAGGACTCCGAAGAGACATAAAGGTCTCCTTATATACAATATATCCTCCTGTCAATCCCGGTCATTAACTGTTCACAAGTGTAAGATCCCTCTCAAACGGAGCATTGAGATAACTGTGTTCCCCAAAGGATATCTCCGTCTCTGAATCAATCATGAACTGTACTTTATTTACATTTGGCAGTTCCGTAAGCGAATTCACAAAAGAATACAGCACCACCTCATCTCTCAGATTGCCCTGCTTTTGAAGGAATTCTTTGCTTAGGTTTACATAACAGACCCCATCCTTGGTCGTTACCGCCATTATCCTTACTTCCGGTGAAGTGACCGGATATAACCCATCTGACAACGGTCCCGAGATTATATGCTCACATACGAGCTTCTCCATCGAAATATTGGAATTATATGCTACCGCCTCCGTCGTTACCTCAAGTGCGGTTCCCGACTCATCCGCAAAGTACAGTTTAAGACGCGTTCTTTCGTATGAATTGATCTCATCGCCCGCATTGTCTATAAACATATCCGCCGTCATGATACCGATAGGAACTCCCTTGGAATCATTGACCGGCACACCTTCAACCGTAAAAGACATCTCGCCTATACCGTCTATCTGATCCAGCGTCCTGACTATTGCCGCTCTTCTGAGTATTTCTTCGCGGCCGGTGATCTTATAATATTCGGCCGAAAAATCAATGAGCAGTACTCCATCCTTCAGTATGGCAGATAAGA
This sequence comes from Lachnospiraceae bacterium, assembly GCA_017458765.1. Taxonomy (GTDB): domain Bacteria; phylum Bacillota; class Clostridia; order Lachnospirales; family Lachnospiraceae; genus UBA2868. The sequence goes on from JAFSZZ010000083.1 coordinate 4,228, forward strand.
CTTTGACATCCTCCGGAATAGCGGGACGAAGATCATAATCCGCAGGCTGTACAGACAGAGCCTCGAGCATTTCGCTTATCAGGTCTTCCGTATCACTGTCTGCCGGTTCAAAACCTACCGGCCTTACATATGTTCCGTCCTTGCCCGGATAATATATCCTTAATGCATCATCGGAAATATCAGGCTTTGTATCGCATCCACAGATGAACAGAAAGATGATCAAAGCAAAAAATGCCGATTTATTTAGTTTCCTTCTCGTCTGTTTTATCATCCTTAACCGCACCGCTTGTCTTATGTGTCTTTGGTATCTTAATGGTAAAGCTGGTTCCCACACCTTCTGTACTCTCAACCCTTATAGCACCGTCATGCATCAGTATTGCGTTCCTTGTTATCGCAAGCCCGAGACCCGTACCTCCTATCTCACGCGAATGCGATTTGTCAACCCGGTAAAAACGCTCATAAATGTGAGCCAGTGAATCCTCGGGGATCCCGACTCCCGAGTCCGACACCACAACGGTGAAAAACTGGTGATCCGAATCCACGGTAACCTTAACCCAGCCGTTTTCCTTATTGTACTTGATCGCATTCTCGATAACATTCATGATCGCCAATGACAGCTTTATCTCATCGATCTCGGCGCTTACCGGACGGATACTCTCGAGTATAAGATCGACCTTTGCCTTATCCGCAATGGGTCTTACACGTTTCAGGATATTTTCCAACATAAGATTGATATCGACTACGCTTATGTTCATAAGATCGCTTGTTGATCTGTCCAGTTTTACAAGTGAGAGCAGATCATTTATTATCTTATCCTCGCGGTCTATCTCTCTTGAAATATCTTCCATAAAATCACGGTATATATCAACCGGAACATCCTCCTGGGAGATAAGCGAATCGGCAAGAACCTTCATCGATGTTATGGGTGTCTTGAGTTCGTGCGATACATTGGCAACAAATTCCTGCCTCGAGGTTTCAAGAGTGTTCATCTTCTCCATAAGACGGTTGAATGATTCGGATATGGCTCTCGTCTCATTATATACCGGCACAGATATCTTCTCTTCCGTAAATCCTTCTTCCACCTGTATTATCGCAGTATTTACGGCACGGAACGGCTTGAGCAGATATATGGTCACAAATACCGAAAAACACAGAGTCACAACAGCAACTATGATCTCAAAGATATATGCCTGCCGTCCCATGATCTTTATGGTCTCTGCAATATTGTCGGTGGATACGCTTGTCAGAATGACACCTATGACTTCTCCGCTGTCCATATCCGTGATCGGCGTGGTGAATTCTATATACTGGTTCTTCTTATCATGTTTTGAAATGGAAGTCTTGTCAAAGCACTTTAGTATCTCCTCGGAGATCATTATCTTGCCCTGACTTATGGAATATGTGTCCTTTATTATCTTAAGATCGCTGTCTATGACCATTATCCTTCCGTCATACAGCGAAGAGAACTGCTCAAGTTCTGCATTGACCACCTCCGAAGTCTGATCAATCAGATAGCCGTAGGTGACCAGATGATTTGCCAGAATGGTACATTGATTCTGTATCTCGGATACCTTGACCGAGATCGCACGGGTTTCATAACTGTTAAGCAATATACTCCTTAAGATCACACCCGGGATTATACCGACCGCACACACTATGAAAAAAATGCGAAGACTCAGACTCCGAAACAGTCTGAAATTTCTGATGCGCTCCTTAACCATGGAAATAGTATCCCACTCCCCATTTCGTCTGAACATACTTTGGTTCGCTGGGCTGTTCTTCTATCTTCTCTCTTAATCTTCTGACATGTACATCCACAGTCCTCGAACCGCCCGGATAATCAAGTCCCCATATGAGTTCAAGAAGCTTATCCCGGCTGTATACCTTGCCGGGATTACTTGCCAGCAGATCCAGCACCTCGAATTCCTTGACGGTGATATTATACTCACGGCCGGCTATGAATAAGCGTTTATTCGTCCTCTCGAGCTTCATATCGCTTATGCACAGAACTGTTTCATCTGTCTGCGGCGCAGGCTTCTTCTCTGATGATGTCCTTCTTAAAACCGCATCTATCCTCGCCTTTATCTCCATGATGTTGAACGGCTTGGTAACATAATCATCCGCACCATTTGTAAGTCCCGCTATCTTATCCGTATCATCATTCTTGGCCGTCAGCATTATTATAGGGACTTTTGAGAACTCCCTGACCCGCCTGCATACTTCAAATCCGTCCATTTTGGGGAGCATTACATCGAGAAGTACGATATCGTAATCACTCCTTCGGATCATATCAAGCGCTTCTTCCCCGTCGTAAGCACAGTCAACTTCATTACCGTCGTTTTGTATGCTGAACGCTATTCCCTTGACAATAGCCTTCTCATCATCTACTACAAGAACCTTCATTCCGTTCCTCTTTTCTAAATACAGATCTTATCCTTTATCCTGTTAAACATGCCTTCTTTTATACCGCTGATGTTCATAATATCCTCTATGGCTTTAAAGCCTCCGGAACCTGAACGGTATTCAATGATAAGTGCAGCCTTTGCCTCACCTATTCCCGGCAGCGTCATAAGTTCCGCCGCATCGGCAGTATTTATATTGACCTTTTCATCCCTGCCGCCGGTCTCACCACGCCCGTCATATAATGCTATATCCCCCGTCATTGAAGCATCACCCATTGCGGCTGTTTCTTCTCTTGTCGGGACATATATCTTCTGCCCGTCTTCAATAAGCATAGCCTGATTGATATAATCCGTGTCCGCGAACTCATTCATTCCGCATGCGGCTTCGATAGCATCGATCACCCGGGGCTGTCCCGGAAGCCGGTACACTCCCGAACGGTTTACTGCACCGCATACATATACGGTTATATCCGTGCATGTGTCAGGCTCGGATTCCGCTGCAGGGTTCCGTTTCTCCCGTCCGTCATCATCGGACCTGACCGTCACTTCATCGTAAGTACTCAATGTGGGATCGTTTAAGACGCTTTCCCTTTCAAGATCAATGACTGCATCCTCTTTATCGCAGCCTGACGATAATGCCATGACAATAGAAAGGATAAAAACTGATAAAATGTTCAATATGGATTTTTTCAAATAAGCCTCCCTGTGCAGGCTCTTATGCAATGAACATTGTAGCACAGTTTAAACTCACTTGAAAGAAGAAAAAGTAATTTATTCAGAAAAATAATGAATCTTCTTTCCCGATACTATAAAGACATAATCCTCTATCCGGACCGAGTCCATATTGTGCAGTACCGTGGATCCCGTTATCTTGATCCCGTTCACATATACTCCGTTCGTGCTGTTGAGATCCTGTATATACAGCAGGCTGTCCTTGACCACAAATCTGGCATGCCTCTTCGAAACCCTGTTGTTTGCAAGGATAATGTCACCGTTCTCTCTTCCTACGGAAATATCAATTCCCTCCGATATATCAAGAGTATGCTCCTCCATTTCGTGATTTGACGGTCCAAGCACGAACATAAGGACCGCGTTACGATGAGTGTTCTTAAACTCCGGATGATCTATCTTAAGTATATCCCCTATCATCAGTTTTTTGGTATCCGAACGCCCGGAGCGCTGTGCTCCGTATAATACACCGTTAATAAAGGTCCCGTTAGTGCTTATCATATCCATATACTCAAAGCCCTGATCCGTCTTTATAAATCTTCCGTGCGTCCTCGATGCGATGGGAGAATCGACCTTTATGTCCCTTCCGGATGAGCTGAACATCCTTCCGACGGTAACCGTATCATCTATGATGTAATTGTCGAAACCGTGATAAGGTGTAAAGATAAGAAGCCTGAACTCGGTAAGCACCTCATTGCCCATGATCACAGTGGGCTCAAAATAAACGACTTCATCATCATACAGTCTGGCGGCATCTGCTATGGCAGGCCTTGACTTGGGATCTTTGATTATGAGCCTGTCAACAAAATCCCGCACCTTGTTCTCATCCCGGCCGTAAATATACTTTATCAGCTTGCCCAGGGAATAGATATCGGCCCTTCCGGCATCCTCAGCGAGATTCTCCTGTCCGTTACGTATCTCGGGTGCTATAAATTTCTGCAGATTGATGGAATTGAAATATTCATCGAGTGTACCCCTGTCAGGATATTCGTTTGCAAACGAATAAGGGCGGAGGCTTTCAAACATCACAATATAGGGCATCAGTCCACGTCCGTTCTCACAGACATAAATGCATTCGGGATTAAGATAGCAATGGGCTATCGGCGGTTCCGTATCATGCATGAGCCTTATTATCCTCATGAGCCCGCGGACCAGTTCCTCCCTCCTGCTCTTCTCATCCAGCCTGCTGATGAATCTCTGGGTCATGGCCCTCGGACGTCCCGAAAATCTATACACAGCCCGTCTGTAATCATGTGTTCCCACTTCGATCTCTTTATGTTCCGCATAACCCGGCAGGGTACCAAGCCTGCGCCAGAGAGTATCGAGCTTGTCCAGTTCCTGGAGACGCATCTTGTATACATCCGGGTTAAGGATATCCAGATATTCTATATCCTTACGCTTCAGCATATAGTAAGTCTCACCGTCCCCGGATACATATATCTTGATGTTGCTGCCTCTTATAAGATCCAGTTCCTTATAGTACTCAAAAGGCACAGGGAAATAATCATCTATAGGCGTAAGCTCTATATCATATGGTTCCTGCACGTAATTGATCAGACACAGCATGCTGTGAAAAAGCTTTATGAGGTTTACACAGTCCTCCTTGGTAGCACTTCCCTTATCCGAGATCGGTTTCGAACATCTTGCGTACAGATCATATGCTATGGCCTTTAGAGAATCATTCGGTCTGCTTTCGTCATCGATCCCGTAAGGATAGCAGGCTTGATATTCCTCTGTAAAATCCCTGATCTGCTGCCGCATGTATGCTTCATGGTCTTTCTTCTCAAAATCAACAACATGACGGATATAGAAATTCTTCCTGGAAATACGTCTCCTCTCCTTGCGGCCGTTCTTATGTCCCCCTGCCCTTTTCAGATCTATGAAGATAGTTCTTAACGCCTCTTCCGCAGACACTCCGTTTCTCTCGGCCCTGCTCCACTTCTCCAGTTCTATTCCCAGCATCTCTATGGATCTGCGTATTCCCTTAAGGCAGGCATCGTAGTCCGTCATCATACATTTTTCGGCATGCAGACAGCTCAAATACAGCTGCTCATTATGAGTAGCTTCCATAACAAAATCAAAATTGCCCTTAGGAATTGTTATAGTAGAAGTAAGACTGATCTGATTGATCTCCATTTGTCATCTCCGCATCATGCCGGTCATATACAACTCAAACGAACGCCCCTTTGGAGCGTTCGCCTGATTGAATACATTATAATGTGTAAAGGAGAATAAGTAAACGAAAACTTGTCTTAATATCCGAATATCGAGAACGGATCTATATAAATGGTATCGTCATCCTGTCTGCCGTTTTCATTTGTCGGCTCTTTATTTTCATCCTCATCGGCAAGATCCGACTCCGAACGTTTACCGAGAGTTACCTCAACCGTTACATCCTTATATTCCGATCCGTCGGGTCTCTTTATAAGAATCTTGATCTTCTCACCTGCTTTGTAATAATTCAGCTGTTCCTTTATATCATTGATTGATGAAACCGTCACTCCGTCAAATTTCTTGATCACGTCTCCTTCTTTTATACCACCTTTATCTGCAGGTCCGTTCTTCTCAACCTCCGAGATATAAACACCGGTGGGGATGTTGTAGGTCTTGGACACTTCGTTGGTTACCGACACGCCGGAAATTCCAAGATAACTTGCATCCTTCTGATCGACCACTTCTCTTGTCCTGCGGTTCATAAGTTCCTCAATTATTGGTGTTGCCGTCGAAATGGGTATTGCATAACCCATGCCTTCAACCTGAGAGGATGCGAACTTGGCCGAATTGATACCTATCACTTCACCCCGCATGTTAAGAAGTGCTCCGCCGCTGTTTCCGGGATTGATCGCTGCATCCGTCTGTATAAGCTTGCTCGCCAGGTTATCTATCTCAACCTCTCTGTCCAGGGCACTTACTATACCTGTTGTTACGGACTGACCGTATCCGAGAGCATTACCTATGGCAACCACCTGCTCACCTATTTCAAGTGCATCGGAATCACCCATTGTGGCTATAACGATCTTATCCATTGTGCTGTCCTTTATATCGGACAATTTAACTGCTATGACAGCCAGATCGTTTTCCGGATCGGTCCCCTTGATCACCGCTTCATACACCTCATCGTCTATAAATCCAACGGAGATCTCCTTGGCCCCTTCCACAACGTGATTATTAGTTACAAGAAGCAGTTCATCATCATTTTCACCTATTATGATACCGGATCCGGCACTAACGCTCTCATATTCATGTATGCCCCCGCCGAAGAAAGATCTGACTTCCTGAACACTCTTATTTGTAATGGATACTATGGATGGCATTACGCTCTCGGCAACATCGGAAACATCCAGATTACCTTTTGCGGAAAGCGGGGTCGCCATAGCTGCGCTTTTATTTGTTGTTACCTTTTCTTCACTGTCGGTTTTTTCTTCATCCTCCGATTTGGCTGAACCCTGAAGGGATTCCTTATGCGTGTCCGAACTGCTTTCATCCGCTCCGGCAAGCACTTCCTTATTAAGTCCCATCTTGTTTCTTATGACGTCACCGGCAAGATCAACTCCCTGGAACACGCCACCTGCTATTAAACCGAATACCAGAGCATATGCTATACATGCAAACCACTTATTTCTCTTTTCTTTCTTCTTTGCCTTGGCTTCACGCGCCGCACGGTCTCTGGCCTCTGCCTGTATCCTTTCCTTTTCGCCCTGAATAGGCTGATTCTCATAATCGTAATATTCGTACATAACTCATACCTCCCTTTTTCTTCACTTGCCGTCGCACGAACGATTTATTTTATGTTTATATATTATCTTAAATCTGTGTTCATTCTACATACGTTCCGTGAGAAAAAAGTGACGAAAAAGTGTTCATTCTGTGAACTGTATCTAATCTATCCCTATCTTTATCGATTCCTGTGTAAGAATATGCTGCTCAAGTTCATCTATCTGACTGCCGAGCGTTTCATCAAGCTCCTTTAGTGTCTCATCGGGATCTGCTCCGTTCCACACCTTGGTAAATGCTATCTCAAGCTGCACCCAGTAATTTCCGGCTTCTATCATCTTGGGCATAGGTACGGATTTCTCATATTCCTGCATCACGTGAGATATCTCTTCATCCTCGTAAGTAACATTTTTAAGACATGAAATGCGTCCTGCTTTCTTATATATATCAGCCGCTTTCTCATAGGACAGATACTCGGCAAATTCATTCGCCATATCCTTATTATAGGAGTATCCGTTTACAACTACGGTCGAAGTCTCCGACATCCCGCGGGCCTTAAGCGTCTGACTTATATCAGGCAGTATCGCAACACCGTAGTCATATTCAAATTCTCCGTTCTCCTTGGCCTCCCTCAGCTTTGCGAGAGCATCTGTCGTTGCTACCGTGAATACCGTTCTGCCTTCGATAAATTCCTTCAGGATGCTGTCATATGTGACCGACTTTGTGTCTATGGCGAAAAACTGATTGATATTCTGATATGCCTTCAGACAGTCAACCGCCTGCTGGTTATAGACATTGAAATAGGAATTATCATCTCCGTCTTCCCCGCCGACATTTATATAATTGCCCACGAAGAAATAATTATAGAAGATATCCGTAACATCCCATTTAAAGATTGACTCCACCTGTTCCGGAGCATCGTAGTTATTTGCAAACGTAAGTATATCGTCGATCGTGGCAGGTATCATATTGGCAAGTTTCTCAAGGACTTGGGGATCCGTAACGACATCCTCGTCTCCCATCGGATCCGCATCCTCTGCTTCTTCCGCCTCATTGCCCGACACACTTAATTCATTAACGACAGTTATACCGCTGTTTGAAGAAACTGTACCGTCTGTATTTCCGTCATTTGCCCCGGTCTCTTCCTCAGTGGTCTCCTCACCCGTAAACTCCGGTTCTTCTATATTCTGTTTCGCGATATTGGCCATATATGTCTTATTATAGAGCAGGAAATTTGTCTCATAATATAGGGGATACCCGACTCTCTTTCCCGCACATGTTACGGCATGCAGGGCTGTCTGCGGGTAATTCATTGCATTTACCACTTTCTGAGGATCGGTTATCTCCGATGCAAGTCCCGCATAATATGCCTTCATGAGATTATCATGAGTGGTTATATACATATCCGGCGCCGTTATGATATCCCCGTTTTCTCCGGTTCCCTCATATACCGATGCATGATTTATCTGTTCAAGGTATTCCACTCCGCTGACAAGCACCGGCTTAACATGTATGCCGGTCTCACTCAGATATGATGCGGCCTGGGCAGATAAGTATTCCGTCAACGAATCATCCGCGTACCACATTATGAGCGTCTTATCATCATGAAGCTCCTTTGGATCTGCTATCTGTTCCGACAAACCCTCTCCGGATCCCGATCCGTCTTCCCTGATCCCGCTCGCACTGTACATGGGATCGCTTACCTTTATTGCCGTCAGGATCATCGCAGCCGTGAGCGCAGCCACGATGATCACACTGAATAACCTCTTCATAAAAAATCCTTACCGTTTCCTTAATCGTTCTCTATGGACCTTACCAGGATACCGATCATCTCATCGACATCTTCCTTTGTGATCACAAGAGGCGGGATGAACCTTATTACATTGCTGCCGGCCGTGATTATTATCAGACCGTTAGATACCGCCCTCTTACACACCTCACCGGCCGGCATCTTATCATTGTCAAATACCAGTCCCTGTATAAGTCCGCGTCCCCTGTGAGCAGTGATAAAATCATACCGGGCGGCGACTTCATCGAGCTTCCCGTACAGATACTCTCCCGTTTCCCTGACATTTAAGAGTATGTCCTTTTCCCTGAACTGGCGCAAAACCTCACAGACTGCAGCCGTAACGAGCGGATTCCCCCCGTAAGTCGTACCATGATCTCCGGGAACAAGCGACATATCAGCCACTTTCTGTGTCATCATAAAAGCTCCGACCGGAACGCCGCATCCTACAGCCTTGGCAACCGTTACTATATCCGGACTGATACCGTATGCCTCATACGCAAACATGCTCCCGCTCCTGCCCATTCCGCACTGTATCTCATCAAGGATAAGGAGGATATCCTTTTCATCGCACAGTTTCCTGATGCCTTTAAGGAACTCCGGTTCCGCCGGGTATATCCCGCCTTCGCCTTGTATGGTTTCCATTATGATCGCGCAGGTCTTGCCGGTCACCTTATTCAATACACTGTCAAGATCGTTAAAGTCGGCATATTCTATATTTCCTATCATCGGATAAAAAGGCTCGCGGTATTTTTTGTTTCCCGTTACCGACAGTGCGCCCATTGTCCTGCCGTGGAAGGAATTGTTCATCGCGATTATCTCATGATCCGTATTGCCGTCCCTGGTATATGCATATTTCCTGGCTGCTTTTATCGCTCCCTCGATCGCCTCGGCACCGCTGTTGGTGAAGAACACACGGTCCATCCCCGCAGCTTTGGTCAGCTCTTTTGCCGCATTTACCGCCGGTACCGAATAAAACAGGTTCGAACAGTGTATCAGCTTATCGATCTGGGCTTTCAGCGCGTTGTTGTACTCTTCATTACCGTATCCCAATGCAAATACCGCTATGCCGGCACAAAAATCAAGATACTCCTTACCGTCCGTATCATACAGCCGTACACCTTTACCATGGTCGAAAACCACCGGAAAACGATTGTATGTATGCAGCAGTACGCTTTCTGCCTCTTCTATATATTTATTCATTGATCCGTTCATCCTGACTCCTTTCCGTAGAGAGATCACTCATTGGCTACGTCCGAATCCGTGTCCCTGAAGAACATAGTCCCTATACCTTTCCTGGTAAATATCTCAAGCAGCAGTGTATGCGGCTTGCGTCCGTCGAGTATATGCACCCTGTTGACTCCGTTTTCTATCGCATCCGTGCAGTTATTCAGTTTCGGAAGCATGCCTCCTCCGATATACCCGCTGTTGATGAGTTCCGCCGCCTCGGATACCGAAAGCCTTGATATAAATGTGGACTTATCCTCCGGATCCTTATATACGCCTTCTATATCCGTAAGAAAGGCAAGCTTATCGGCATGCATGGCCTTCGCGATCGCACATGCCGCATCATCGGCATTTATGTTATAGGTTTCGTATTTGTCATCAAGACCTATGGGGGATACTATAGGGAGAAAATCATTATCCAGCAGATCCTCAAGTATCTTGGTGTCCACTTCTTTTATATTTCCGACATATCCGATATCTTCCCCGTCCGCATACTTCTTCTCGACTTTCAGGAGTCCGCCGTCCTTTCCCGATATTCCGACAGCCTTGACACCAAGCTCCTGCACCATGGCAACAAGGGATTTATTCACCTTGCCAAGGACCATCTCGGCTATCTCCATGGTCTCCGCATCGGTAACACGCAGACCGTTTACGAATTTGGCTTCTTTTCCCGATTTCTTTACCCACGCGCTTATATCCTTGCCGCCGCCATGGACCACTATCGGCTTAAAACCTACCAGTTTAAGAAGAGTAACATCCTTTATGACATTCTTCTTAAGCTCTTCATCGCTCATGGCACTTCCGCCATACTTAACAACGATCACCTTTCTGTTGTATTTCTGTATATAGGGCAGTGCCTCTATTAAGACCTCCGCCTTTTTATAATACTCATTCATATACTCTTCATTTGTTACCGACATATTCTCTCTCCGTTCCTTCCATAAAAATCCGGTTCTTAAGTTACTTTAAGTCTGCCGTTTCCGCAGCGGCTAACTTCTGTAATCCGCATTTATCTTCACATAATCATATGTAAGATCGCAGCCCCAGGCCTGTGCTTCTTCCTTTCCTTCATGCATATCTATGAATACGGTGATCTCGTCCGCCTTAAGTATCTTAAGGGCTTCTTCCTCGTCAAAATCAAGCGGTTTCCCGCATTTGAACACCTGCAGCCTTCCGTTTTTGCTTTCAAAGAAAAGTTCGACATCCTCCTGTCTGAAACTGACACCGGAATATCCCATAGCGCACAGGAATCGCCCGAAATTTGCATCACATCCGAAGATCGCAGCCTTTGACAGATTGGAGCTTATGACCGAGCGGGCCAGAGTCCTCGCATCATCCTTGCTCTTTGCATTAACGACCTTTGCGGTAAAGAGCCTTGATGCTCCCTCGCCGTCCTTAGCCATCTTCATCGCAAGAGTACGGCATACATGGAAAAGTGCTTCCCTGAAGGTATCATATTCCTTACCTTCTTCCGTGATCTTCCTGTTGCCCGCAAGACCATTGGCCATTATCAGAAGCGTATCGTTGGTGGATGTATCGCCGTCTACCGAGATCATATTGAAGGTATCCTTCACAACTTCGCTCAAGGCCTTCTGCATAAGGGCCTTGTCTATGGATACATCGGTCGTAAGGAACGCAAGCATTGTGCACATATTGGGGTGGATCATTCCCGAACCCTTGCTCATGCCGCCGAGTGTAACCTTACTGCCGCCGATATCAAATGTTACGGCTATCTCCTTATTAACGGTATCTGTAGTCATTATAGCCCTGCTCGCCGCTGTACCTGCCTCTGCACTCTCACTCAGAGCCGGTGCCATCTTCCTTACTCCCTCGGTAAGTTTGTTTACGGGAAGCTGCATTCCTATAACTCCGGTCGATGCCACGGCGATCGTATCATATGGGATACCCAATATTTCCTCTGCGGCCTTTGCAGTTGCCATACACGCATCAAAGCCTTCCTGACCGGTACACGCATTGGCTATTCCCGAGTTGACGATAACTCCGTGCATCTTCCTGCCCGAATCAACGATCTGCTTATCCCAGACCACACAGGCTGCCTTGACTACGTTGCTTGTAAAAGTCCCTGCGCATTCACAAGGTTCCTTCGAAAAGACCATTGCCATATCTGTCCGGCCTTCATATTTTATACCGGCCGCACAGTCTGCCGCCATAAAGCCCTGCGCCGCCGTAACTCCTCCGTTTATAATATCCATGGTATTTCCTTCCTTATAATATGTATTACCTCTCCTTAAACACTCATTAGATTCTATGCCCTTGACTGCATAATTGCAAGCCTTACTCATTGAATCTGACTATGTTCTCTTCATTGAGCGTAAAATCATAATAATTCAGATCTTCACGGCGTGTCCATCCTATTGTTCTCCAAAAGGCATTTCCTATATCGTTCTTTGTAAATGCGATAAGGCTTACCTTATTTATATGCTCATCCTTAAGCGCCTTCATCGCGAAAACCACCATAGCCTTACCAATGCCCTGCCTTCTGTGATCCGGATGTACACATACATGATAGAAGCATCCTCTTCTTCCGTCGTGTCCGCACAGGATACTTCCTATTATATTACCGTCCTTTTCCGCGACCACGGATGTTGTGGGATTTCTGTAAAGGAAACGTTCTATGCCCTCTCTGGAATCATCTATGCTTCTTATCGCGAATCCTTTAATGCACATCCACAGGGCGCTAACCCGGTCATAGTCATCGATATTCATTGTCCGTATGGTCATGATCTTCCTCGTTCCCTGCAGGGGAAAAGCCCCTGCAAATAAATTATGTGCATGATTATACATCTAATATGCATATTATGCAACGATTTTTTCGTATTTATGCACGCGTTTTGATTTTTTATGCATTTTTTGCTTGCATTTATATATCAATTGTTGTATCCTATTAAATGCTTGAAACAAACAGCTTTATATTACAACGGCACTAATATTCAGGAGGATAAATGATATGAAAGAAAAAGTAATACTTGCTTATTCGGGCGGACTTGACACGAGCGCTCTGATACCCTGGCTTAAAGAGAACTTCGACTACGACGTTATCTGTGTCTGCGGCAACTGCGGACAGGCCGAGGAACTTGACGGACTTGAGGAACGTGCACTCTCATCCGGGGCATCCAAGCTTTACATCGAGGATCTCACCGATGAATTCTGCGACGACTTCATCGTTCCCTGCGTCCAGGCTCATGCGGTATATGAGAATAAATATCTTCTGGGAACTTCAATGGCAAGACCTGTAATTGCAAAGAAGCTTGTTGAGATAGCCCGCAAGGAGGGTGCAACGGCAATATGCCACGGCGCAACCGGTAAGGGCAACGATCAGATAAGGTTTGAGCTCGGCATCAAGGCTCTCGCACCCGATCTTAAGATAATAGCCGCATGGCGTAACGATAAATGGACTCTTAAATCACGTGAGGAAGAAATTGAATACTGCCGCGCACATGGTATCAATCTTCCTTTTTCCGCGGATTCCAGTTACTCAAGGGACCGTAACCTCTGGCATATAAGCCATGAAGGCCTCGAACTTGAGGATCCCGCAAACGAGCCCAACTACGATCATCTTCTTGTTCTCGGAACCACTCCCGAGAAGGCTCCGGATGAACCCGAATATGTTACGATGACCTTTGAATCCGGTGTTCCCACCTCCGTAAACGGCAAAAAGATGAAAGTATCCGAAATAATAACAGAGCTTAACCGCCTTGGCGGCAAGCATGGCATCGGTATCATAGATATAGTGGAGAACCGCGTGGTCGGCATGAAGAGCCGCGGCGTTTACGAAACACCCGGAGGAACGATCCTGTATGAAGCTCATCAACAGCTTGAAGAACTCATACTTGATCGTGACACCTATGCACTCAAAGCCGATCTGGGCAACAAGTTCGCTCAGATAGTATATGAAGGAAAATGGTTCACACCTTTGCGCGAGGCGATACAGGCATTTATAGAGTCAACCCAGAAATATGTGACCGGCGAAGTTAAGTTCAAGCTTTACAAGGGCAATATAATCAAGGCCGGTACCACTTCTCCGTATTCTCTCTACAACGAGAGCATAGCAAGCTTTACAACAGGTGATCTTTATGATCATCATGATGCGGAAGGATTCATCAATCTTTTCGGACTTTCATGCAAGGTACGTGCAATGAAGCTTCAGGAGATCGAACAGAACAAATAAGGAGTCCACTTAATGATATCGGGATTCGATCTGTCGACCGTTCAGGCGATCATAGGATTATACCTTATAAGTGTTAATCTGCTTGGACTCATATATTTCTTCATTGACAAGCAGAAGGCCAAGCGGCAGTCGTGGCGCACACCGGAGGCAACGCTGTTTACAATAGCGCTCTTCGGAGGCAGCATCGGCTGCCTTCTTGGTATGTATCTGTTTCATCACAAAACACGTAAAAGAGCTTTCTTTATAGGAATGCCGGTTATTCTGGTCGTTCAGATACTGATAATAGTCATTGCGTTTTTTTTCGCACCTGTTGATTTCAAGATCATGTGATCCTCGGAGTATATATTTATGCGGATGTTTGTCATCAAAAACACGGCAATGTTCATGACAGGTCTCCTGTCCGAAAAAGAAACTGTATTTGACCGTTTCCTGTTGAATGAAGCGGTGATCATGATGGGAAACACTTATACTATAGACGGGCATATCAACAGGGACTTCTACACTGCGGATGAGATCGATATGCTTAAACAGCAGTCTGCGGATAACGGCCTTATCTTCAGCGAAGACATGATACGTTGGGAATCTGTCAAGAATTTCTGTTATGAGTACATCAAAGGGAAAAAGACACCTCTTGCATTCAGGATAGTATTCTGTCTTTCCCTGGAAAATACTGTCCGTTTCCTCAGCGGTCTCGAATCGTCCGTATCACCCGAACAGATCGGTTCACTTAACGTAAATATAAAATATGACGGCAGCACTCTTTCATGCACTACCGCCGTTTCACTTAAGATATTTACCATGGACAAAACACTTGAGCATGCGTGGGATGAAATGTTCTCACGTTTTCTCAATGTTCACGGTTACGAATATGAATGACATCTAAACACCGTGCCTCTTATACACTCAGCCAGTTCAGTTTCGCAGCCCGAGTACAGAACCGATATTTCCTCAAGGGCTTTTGCATGATCCGCAATTTTCTTTCCCTCCCTTAAAAGCACATTCTCCTGTTTATGCAGTATGGTATCTGCGGCTAATCTTGTTGCCGCTTCATAATCCAGCCGGCACCGCAGTTCTGTGAGTGCTTCCGATATCTCATACAGTTCGTCGTGTATTTCCATGAGCATCCCGGCCGCCTTGGAAAGACCCTTCATGTCTATATAAACACTTTCCGTGACGCTGTTAAGATCATATATGCCGCCAGTATCAAATCCGGTCAGTTTTGCGGCATACGCTCCCACTCCTCCGGCCGCTTCCATCATCTTCTCTTTCTCATATTCTTCATTGAATTCATCCGAGAACACTGCGGCCACTGCTGAAGCGATAAATTCACCGACACTGCCGTTTCCGTTATCCGGAATCGAATCCATCAGCCCCGTGGCTTTCCTTCCCATAAAAGATGCCCATCTCATGAACGGCTCCTGCTTACATGTATTGACTATGTTTCCCTCGCTGTCAAATTCACAGCTTTTCAAAAGCGAGTATGAGCTGTGTCTGCCCACCGCATCATCCCGCAGGTTTTTCACAAATACGCACTCGCCCGCTATACAGCCCAGAAGTATGTTCACATAGTCATTATGTGCGGATATCGATCTGATTCTTCCCGATACTTCTTGTATCTGCACCTCATGTGCCTTTGTACACTCATAGCCGACTCCCTGTCCGTCAAAGGAAACACATCTGCCCACGCGGTCTGCATTTGTCACGGTTACATACTGAGCCAGATTTCCACCCTTGGAATGACCCGAAACCGTTATATTGTCATATACACCGCAGTCATATCTGACAAAATCATCCGCAAGTCTCTGCATACGTGTGTCCGGCATATACTCGCCACGCACATTATCCACCCATGCATCATACGAGCCTCCGGTTCCCCGAAACACCACTACCGCATTATTGTCATCATGCGGATCCGCCAGACATAATCCGCGTATGCCGCCGGCATCTATGCTCCTTACAACACCGAGGTTCTTAAAATCACCGGCTGATGCATCCATTTCATTCAGAAGATCTGCACATTCCTCACATGTCATGCATCCTCCGATCCCGAGTCCGGCTGCCTTTTCCGGCGAAATATTGCCTCCCTCGTCCCTGCAGCTGTTTATCGCATCATTTATTGTCCCGTATTCAGTACATTTATCCAGATACAGGTAATTGGACAGCAGCAGTAATTCTCTTTCGCTTAACTCTCTCATATGCTGACCTGTAATACCGACTGACCAAGCTGCAGTATGTCACCCGTCTTTAATAGGAGTTCCTGGAATACCTTCTGGTTATTAACCTTCGTACCGTTTGACGACTGCAGATCCCTTACATACCAGCACCCGTTTCTGACAGACAGTTCACAATGCCTTCCCGAGACTGAATCATCTCTGTCGATCACTATGTCACATAGTCCATGTGCCCTGCCGACGATAAGACTGTCCTCGCATGAAGCCCTGTATAATCTTGTAGGATCGGCGCAGTCTTCAAGAGTGATATCATATCCTCCGTCAGTCTGTTCAAGCAGTCTCGTTGCCCCATATTCTTCACTCAGCTTAAATGTGCTGCAGTCATAATCCTCTGCATCCTCAGCTATCCTTGCTTCCCTCTCAAGATCCGAGCTTATCCCGGCAAGTACCCGTTTATCCCGTCTGTCCGATCTTACATTCCTTCTCATAACAAGAATAACGACAACTGCAAAGATCAGAGCGAACAAAAGTCCGGCTGCGGGAAATATCACATTCAGTCCGACACCGCCTGTTTTCCTGTCTGTGTTTCTTATTATAGGTGCATTATCAACAGAGGCATATGCATCCTTGGTGATATAAGCCTGTTCGGTCATTGATGCATTGCCTGCGTTTACCGTATCATCATGGTCACTCGCGATATACATTTCCTCATATCCGTCACCTGACGTCTCTTCCTCCCCGTCGACTTCATCCGTTTCCGTCTCCGTTGCCTCCTCTGCCGCGGGTTCCTGCAATACAGGACTTTCCGAGAGCATAGCCTCCTCTCTCGCACCATTTATCGCCTCTAAGATCCTGTCCCCCAATATCTTCTCGCTTCCTCCTTCGGAACCTTCAAACTCGGTAAGAAGGAGTTTCCCTCCGCTTATCCTTGATATCGCGGACAGATTCCTGGATGCCGGCAGATTCCTGCTCTCAACGCTCTGTACTACATAGACGGGATATCCCGCCTCCTGCAGCATATAATATAATTCTTCGTTTGCATGTAATACCGATTCCTCTTCCTGCCCGTCTGTAAACAGGATAATATTCCTGCATGCCACATCCTGTTCTTCCCATTCGGTGATGATATTCACAAGATTATCGGTCACATATGTATCCCTGTCCCGCATCTCGATCTCATCTATTCCGGATGTAAGCACCGATACATCTTTTGTGTAATCTGTCAGATACTCAATATCCTCTCCGAAAACGGCGATTCTGCATGAATCTTCCGTTCCGGCGTTCTCGCATATGTATTTCGCCGTTTCCTTGCATAGCAGGAAATTCGGTTCACCAACCGATCTTGAATTATCGATCAAAATAAGATTCTTATATCCGATCGCCATGGGTCCTCCTATTCCACCGCATCCGTGGTAAGTCCGGCACTCTGCTCTAAACTTGCATCCTCTGCAGCCTGATATTCCCGGGCCATCTCATTCAGGTCCGTAACATGTTCCTGTATCATCCTGTTTATCTTCTCAATATCATCGGAGAGTTCCGAGAACTTGGTCCCGTACCCCGATGCAGCCTCTCCCATCCAAACTGATTTAAGACTGTCTACTATATCCTTCATTTCCTGTGTAAGTGACCTTATGGTTCTTCCGGTTGCACCAAACTCGGTGGACGCCGCGACCAGTTTTTCGGGTGTTACTTTCAAAATACCTTCTGCCATACTTATTCTCCTTATCTGTCTGATCAATAACTTCTCGTGGATGCCGTTGCCGTATTCCTTTTCTCCGCCTCTTCATATTTCGCGGCGATGATGAGCAGAGCCTCAATAAAGCTTTCGATCACCTCATGGAAAAGTTCCATCCGGTCTCTGTCTTTGATGAATACACTGTGAAATACATCATTTGCTTCACCCTCCCACATTGTCTTAAGTGCCTGCTCCGTACTTAACAGATTATCCACTCCCGACTTAAACCTTGAATTCAGCCCTCTGAGACTGTCAGCCTTCTTCCTCAGTTCTGAGGCAGTAACCTGAAAAAATGACATTTCCTTACCTCCTTGTTCCTTTATATGTTTATATGCATATGTTTATCGCCGCCATCTCAGCCGCATATATAAGACGGGCAGTATTCCTGATGAGCCCTGCCGTGTTCTTAAGTATGTCGGCCGATTCGTACAGCCGGTCCTTGAACATGCCGGCCTTTTTCGTATAATCAATGCAGTTTTGTCCGTTCCACGTTCTTGTAATGAGTGTGAGCGTATCATCAAACTTCACATTACCTATATCACATAATCTTCCCGACAATTCTTCAAGTTCATCTGCCTGTTCCATTGCATGTTTGAAATCAATATCTATTCTGGCCTTTATGCTCATCTTCCCAGTCCTCCTATGATATCCGCCACTTTCATCTCAGTATCCTGGTATCTTGACAGAGATACGTACAGAAGACTGCTTATGATCAGGATATCTTCGGAAGTACATTCCATGCTTTCAATATCCGAGACCAGCCTTCTCCTGTATGCTTCATATGCCGTTCCGTCCCAGTTTATGCCAAGAGATTGGATCGTGTCGTTTAAGCGTGCTATCTCCCTGTTTATTTTCACTGCGATCGTCCCAAGTTCTTCCAGCAGTCCGTTCATACGGACATATACCGCACTCAAAGGGATCATATCTTATCTTTCTCCTCCGTAAGCTTTGAAATATAAATAAGTTCCGTTCCGGTCCGTATCCCGTTTTCGCACAGGCTTCCACCTGCCGCCATAAATCCTTTTCTTTCACGGCTCAAAAGATATCCCGGCTCATCATCGCAGATTATCTTCCCGATGTTTTCCGCAAGAACACCCACGGTAATATTTTCATCGGTTTTTATCTCAAACTTCCTTGCTCTCTGTATGGCATTTATTCCTATCGCGATCATCATCTTCACCTCATGCTGCAGGCACGCAGGGGATGACGATATCTCCCGCGTAAGCATGCTGTGATCTTCTCAGTACCGTTCCTGTCCCCACCGGTTTAACAGCACACTGTTCACTGTACGAAAGATAGGAATAATCAAAGACACTCTGACGGTCAAGGGCTCCCCCGAGGCATATTCCTATGCACCTCCCCTTAAGTTCTTCATATATCCTGCGTCCCGTCGCCGTTACATGTTCTTTGGGATCGATAGTGAACAGCATCCTGATACCCCTCTTTTTCCTTATGATCTCTATGAATTCTTCCTCTGTTTCTCTGTCATAATTCCTGTAGAAATCATCTATGACCTTTATCATACCGTCGCAGATCATAAATGTGTCGGGTTCCTTCTTCGCAACTTCACACATCGACTTGATATCCGAAACATAAATCGTTTTCATACCGGCCCGTCCGGCATAATGGTCTATTACCATGCAGGCATTGCTTTTGCCGCTCCCTTCCCGGCCTGCGATCACAATGCATGAGCCTTCTTCCGGCCGTAAGAAAAACGGCTTACCGCTTATTGCTTCATATCCGATCGGCAGACCTTCATTTAATATCCCGCATCCGGATAATGCCGCATCCAGATCATCTATCATGGGATCATCGGGAATGTACGGGACCTTCATTGCCTCTCCTACGCAGAGACCGTTCAGTTCCTCTATCCTGGCCTTCACAAATCTGTTTCTCTCACTGTCACTTCCTTCACAGCATACCGCTGTCTGGAATTCCAGTATATGACCGTTTATGTGAGCCAGTCCTCTTCCTCTCACATCATCCGGAAGTATCGGAATTCTCATTTCCCTCAGGCATTCGGCATACTGATATTTATCGTTCTGGCGAAGGCTGATACCGGTACGGCAGCTTTCAAACAGTCTGGACGGAATGTCTCCGTTTCCTATAACGGTTCCCGTAAGTACCGCAAATATCCCGTAAGTCTCCCCGAATTTTATCAGTTCCAGCATATCCTTATCATATTCAAGATTTGTTTTTTCCCTGAATCCCCCATAATTATCTATTACCAGAAGGATCGCAGGCTCTTTAAGATCTTCCTCTTCAACGCACTGCGCAAAATTCGCACCCGCCAGGCGGCTTCTGCGTTCTGTCATTATTTCGTTTAACATACAGAAAAGATTTTTCAGTCTTGCGGCATCTTCTTCGCAGATATATGCTCCCACAGCTGCGCTGTTTCTGAAACACGACAGCATTCCGTTGCTGTAATCTATGATATAGATATTTATGTCATCGGGATTCCCGTTTAAGATATGTGAATAGATAAATGTCTGCAAAAACGTGCTCTTGCCGCTCAATGTGCTGCCGCATACCACCGTATGCCCCGCTTTTATAAGATCATGATGATAATCATCCTGCCGCTGCCTTCCGGGCTCATCATACCGTCCGAGTATGATATCATATCTTTCCCTCGCATCCGCAGTGTCTGACGCCGGAAGAGGGATCACGCTTTTCAGAGGCGAAAGCCACAGCCGTCGGGCTCGTGATATCTTTTCATCAGCGAAGCAGTAACCTATCAGCTCCTTAAGCTTTGAAAAATGCGTTTCCTTCCCGTTATCATCCTCATTTGACATCTCATCAAAGACAGCCGTTCCTCTTCCGTATTCATCCAGAAGAAATACGGGCACCTCTCTGTTTCCTTCATCAAAGGGTTCCATGGTATAGGCTGACTGGAATTCCTCAAACAGTTCATCACCGCCGACCTGCAGGAAAGCCCGTCCGGGATCGGTGATCCCTGCCGCATCCGGTCTGTGGAGCATGTCGTTACTGTCCTGTTTGTCCTGGACTCTCAGACATATGCGGAACCTTGAATTCGAAAAAATATTATCATCAACAGTACCCGACGGTTTCTGCGTTGCAAGTATCAGATGGACGCCAAGACTTCTGCCCACCTGTGCCACACTGATAAGTTCCTTCATGAAATCCGGTTCCTCTCTTTTCAGTTCGGCGAATTCATCGATGACGATAACGATATGAGGAAGCGCTTCATCGGCTCTTCCGCTGAGATACAGCCTCTCATAATCTCTTACGGAATTGACTCCTGTCTTCAAAAATATTTTCTGTCGCCTCTCATTTTCACTTCGTATGGAAACCATCGCCCTGTGTATCATATTTCCGGACAGATTTGATATGCTTCCCATAAGATGAGGCAGCCCCTCAAACATGCGTGCCATACCGCCTCCCTTATAGTCTATCAGAAAGAACCCGAGCTCTCTCGGACTGTATCTCACCGCAAGCGAAAGGATCAGTGTCTGAAGCATTTCACTCTTTCCGCTTCCTGTCATTCCTGCCACAAGCCCGTGAGGTCCGTAGCCTTTCTCATGTATATCAAGGAATACCGTCCTTCTGTCCTTACCCATTCCGATGGGAGCTCTGAGACTGTTAAGAGTATTGTTTCTGCCCCAGCTTAAGCGTATATATTCTACCGTCATCATATCGGGATCAAAGAGTTCCGGCAGAGTAACCTTTGCCGGTATCGGGCTGTGCCTCTTATCATAACTCAAACGTATCCCGGCGATCTTTCTTACATATTCCGATGCCTCAGCGTTCGTTATCCTGTCAAAACATATCTCCTTTCGGAAACCGCTCCCGCCAAGATCTATGATCCCTCTGTATGCTCTGTCATTCTGTATGACCCTGAGACATTCTCCGGGAAGTCCCGCATATTCTTCCGCATATATCAGAATGCTTATATTCTCATCGGAGAAGAAGGATACAGGTATCAGTTTGCTGTCATCCGTAAAGATGATCCATCTTGATCTCCGGCTTCCCTGCTGTCTCAGAAGAGTCTCTGCCTCAAAAAGCATTTCCTCGGCCCTTACCCTGTCCGTACTTACAAAATGCTCATCATCGCCCTGAGCCTGCGGAAGCCATCTCATCAGCCTTACCGTATCGGCGGGGATGATCCTTCCGGAAAACGCAAATACCATACGTATAAGCTCAGGCCCCGTTGTTGCGGCGATCTGCACAGCCATATTCAAAAACAGCTGTTCAAGTTCCCTGCCGCTTCCAATAAAGGCCTGCATCCTCTCCCGCGCGATATCCGTGCATATGGGGACTTCCTGAAGTCTGCTGTATTTTTTCTTAAGCAAACCCGGAAGTTTGGTCAGTTCATCCTCCGTAATACTGAACCTTTCGCGCGGTATCTTAAGCTGCACATTAAATGGTATGCTCCCAACCCCCAGTCTGTATGAAAAAGGTGACTCATCCGTCTCTCTTCTGTTCCATATCTGAAGCATCGCTCTGTTTGCAAATATCTCCTTAAGCGACGGTGAATTTCTGAGATGTGCATTGACATTATATCTGTATTTGTCTCTGATCAGTCGGTCGCAGCTGTCTATATAATCCTTATACCGCCTCACTCTCATCATCTCATCATGCTCCGCCTGCTTCTTCTCATGTCTTAAATTTACGACGGCCCACATTGCACCAAGTATCGCAGAAGCTATCGCAGTGATAAGACCTGTGTACATATACATTGAAGCATGTGCGATATCCGAATGCGAAGACGAATATATGTATATACCGCATCCAAGGCTCATGGGAATAGCCATGGTAAGCGCGGGTCCCGCAACAATATAGAAAGGCCGGTTCCTTACCGTCTGCTTAAGAGGCGGCGCATCCAGTTCTATCTCGGAATCATCAGCAGCGATAATGTTTCTCGGAGAAGGCGTGAAGTCCTTAAGTTCTTCGATCTCATACGTTTTTGCCGTCGTCATCGGATCGGTCACACGGTCCAGTCTCACGATACATGGCCTCTCCGAATACAGTTTTTCGATACCTATGTATTCTTCCATCCACAGTATCCTGATCCCGCCGGCAGTGATGACATCTCCGCAGCTCAAGGACGCCGACTCCATTTGATCAACATATCGTTCGTTTAGATAGATTCCCTCCCTTCCCTTTATATTAATCCTGCCTCCGTCCCGTGAACGCTTTATAAGTAAATGCGTCCCCGATAAGCAGGGATTGTCCACACAGCTTATACTCTGATCAAGACTGCTTCCAAGGGATATCACACGGCTTCTTTCTGTCTGATAAAAACACATTCCCGTTTCTTTTCCGATGTAAACAAACACCTTCAGTTCTTCCCTGTCAGCTGTAACAATCGTAAGAAACGTATCCTTATCAAACGTGTCCTTATAGGTTTTAGATTTGTTTGTTATAAGAAAATACACATTGGAGCTGTTTTTATTGAAGGTGACTCCCTGCGAAGATATGGTCAGTGAGATCACCGGATCCGATTTCAGATGGAACCTGTCAGAGGGAAGCCGTATATCCCTTGTTTCTTCTTGACCTTCCGCACTATCAGCGGTATAAACAAACTCCTCCAATGCATACGAATTGCAAAATTGCAATACTATCCGCATGTTTGTGATCCTGTCATTTCAAAATAATTTTTTTAATGTTGATCAATTATGAATTAAATCCGGTCTTAACGACCTGAATTGAACTGAATGTGAGCAGACTCGAAAAATCTGTTTGTCAATTCGTGATTTGAAATATACCACACAGCAAAATGAAACACAATAGAAAAAAACAATTTTATCCGTCTTTGTTAAATTTTTGTTACTAAGTTACAAAAAATCATTTGAAATTTTTGTAATAAAATCTACTGATTTTTATTGATATTGTTCCGTTCTGTCGCATCAAAGATATCAGGTGACATCCTTACTTTCAGCTTTCATATTACGGAAATGATCAAAAAATGAACCGGCAGATCTTAAAAATCCGATACAAAAAACAAAAAACAGTTGACTACAGACAATATTACCGATATACTTACTTAGTGTTTATTTTGCTGCTATGGCTCAGTCGGTAGAGCGCATCCTTGGTAAGGATGAGGTCAGCAGTTCGATTCTGCTTAGCAGCACTGGGTTTCGGGGGAACACTTTACAGTGTTTCCCCTTTATTTTCCCCCTACCCGGGTTCTTCTCACTTACATGGACAGAGAAATCCATTCCAATTTGAGGGGTTTTTCTTTTTGAAGAATGCCTTCTTCCTGTCCTCGCTCCTGTTCCGTTCAATAACTAAACAATACGGATAATACTTTTTTGCTTAGACCCATAATTCCGAAAATTTTTGCACGTTTATATTCCGTCACCGTACGCCTGTTCAAAAATTGTACTGCATGAAATTTCCGTTATGCTTAAATCCATATGATTCGTATAACTTTACACCCATATCCGATGCTGTGATATATATCGTTCCACAGCCATATTCTTTTGCCTCTTTTACTACTCTGTCAAGTAACTCTGTAGCGATCCCCTTCCTCCTGTAGTCCGGATCGGTATACATACTTGACAGAATACCTAATTTTCCCGAAGGGCATGTGAAATATGGCGGCTTTTCCGCAAAGGACATACCACTTGTTCCGACTATCTTATCCCCGTCAAATGCCAGCCAGGAAACATAAGTGCAGGCAGCCAGATTTCTTTTATAAAAATCCATAAGCGCGGCTTCAAGATCTACATCCTGCGGGACTTTTTTCCCTTCCGAAGTATATTCTTCCGTCAATTGATTTATTCTCATTTTTATGATCCTGCCAAGTTCATTCTCCGACAGTTTTTTATAAACAATATCCATTTAGGTTCCTTCCCTTTCTTACATAAAACTGTAATTCAAAGTGGCTTACGCATGCATATCACATCATCCATAAGCCTCTTTTTTACTGCAAGCAAATATTATCATAACATGAACTGCCCGTCCATGATGGACGGGCAGTTATCTTTACAGAGCCAGATCGTTTACCACATTTTCCGGGATCTCATCCTTCACGAAATAATAGTAGTTGAGATCACCGAAACGTTTTGCTTTCTCTCCGCCGCGCTTGTAAACTATCTGCACTTCGTATGAGACATCAAAATCCTTGCCGCCATCCCAGCGGTACATTCCAATGTCTCCCGGATACAGGAATGCTTCAAGTTCCTTAAGATCCGTTCCGCTGTATTCCTTTGACTTTATAAAGCGCTCCTGCAGTTCATCCGGCAAATAATCAAGCCCTTCTTCCTTCATATACTCATTCTGCTCATCATAATGCGGATTAGTTATAATGACAGCTTCAGCCTCATCATAAAGCGAAAATCCGTCAAGCGAATAACCCTTGTCATTGATATATTTAATGCAGTTCTTCATGCAAGGATAAACAACAAGCGACTCTTCCTGTATCGGGCCATAGAACCTGCTCTCCTGCGTTGATATCGAATATCTTATATAACCTGCGGGCAATAAGTTGATCCTTTCCTTATAACTGAAGGTCTCCATATCCTTTTTATACATCTCTATAAGTTCGATAAGTTCATCCTTGTCCAGTCTCCTGTCATGCACTCCGTCGGTAAACCTTGCTTCAAGCTGCATCGCAGGTGTATCGGAGATTGCCGTATCCGCGTCATACACCTCGACCGAATAAAATCCACGTACGAATTCCTGTGTCGACATAATCTTATCAACAAGTTCCGCCGCCCTGTCATTCTTTACGGGAATGCTTATTTCCCTCGCGATCAGACGTCCGTTCTTCATCCTGTATAATAAAATTGCCTGCGAGAACATATTGCTCTCATCGGATCCGTAGAACAGATCCGGATCATCATTAACCTTGTCCCATGCTTCATCATACTTTTCCATTGACAGCCCGGCAAGTTCGCAGATACTTTCTGCATCCGTCAGATACATGTTTTCCCTGTAGAAATCTACCATATCCATGTACTTAAGATCCGCACCTATCCTGCCGCCCCATAAGCCGTCATATCCCTCCGGGGCAAATACCGCCGAAGCAACCTCCGATGGATCCGGCACATACCTGTCTATACCGAGAATATCCTGCTTAAAGCCGAAGAAGATCATAAGAGCAAGCACAGCACATACTATCCACTGAATCTTCTTCTTAAACGCCTGTCTTATATCCAGTTCAAACACACCCTGGATAAGGGCGCATGCGATGATCGATGCGATAAGGATTATCACACCGATAAGTACCATATTCCGGACATTTAATAACCCGTTTGCATTCATTGTCTGCGCGGTTATAAGGCCTGCTGCCGTAACAGCGGGGACGGCCATGAGGATCTTGAGCGGCTCAGCCATCCATTTGAACACGAGTGTCCTTCCTGCCTTTTCCCTTGGACGCTTCATATACACAAGCAGTGATACAATGAACACTGCAAGATCGAACACTCCCAGCATGATTAAGTACTTCGAGGGATCACCGTTTGTCCTGTCCGCCTCTGCTATCACCTTAAGGTACAGACCGTAAGGTGAAACAACAGGTTCCATAAACTCACTGAGCACATATTTATATCTGAAGAAAATACCTTTGAATGCCGCTATCATAAGCCTTATTATCGCTTCATACGAAGACAGCACGGCAAAGGCGCATATACCGGCAAATACCGTTCCGGTTATCATCATGGAAAGAATGAACAGATGATATACTCCGAGATAATACAGCGTGATATTGCCAAAATCACGGATCGCTTCATTCATCGTATAAAGGTCGCCGTATCCGCTCACCGTAAGCACTGCAAAGCCAAGCAGCATACCGGTCACATAAGTCAGAATAAACATTACGATCCCGTTAAACCAGATAACGAAAAACCTGCTGCTCTTTTTCTGGGGCATGCTCTCATAAAAATCAAGCTTTAC
Source organism: Lachnospiraceae bacterium (assembly GCA_017458765.1). GTDB lineage: Bacteria > Bacillota > Clostridia > Lachnospirales > Lachnospiraceae > UBA2868. Next base: position 31,040 of record JAFSZZ010000083.1, read on the forward strand.
CCTGTCGTTGATATATGAAAATCCTCCCAAAGCGGTAAGTGCCGCACCGAACGTAACGATCACCGGCTTAAGCCCGCCCGAAGCCCCTATAAACACGGATGCATACCGGTGTACTTCCTGTCTTATCTGATCATATGCCTTCGATCCGTAATTTATCAGATACTGCGACTCATTTATCGACATTATCAGTATAAGAAAAACAAGCACAGGCAGGACTGCGAACAGAAGTACCATAAGGCACCACTGCCAGAGCCTTCTCTTATTGTTCTGCATGAGACTAACCCATAATGAGCTTCTTGATGTCATAACCAGCCACCTCCGTTTCACTTATGAATATTTCTTCAAGAGACAAAGGAAGTATCTCATAAAATATCGTATTCACTTCTCCAAACAGCTTCTGTGTATCTTCCCTTGTACCCCTTATGGTATATGTCCGGAGAGATCCGCTCGTCTCTTCCTTGACCATGTCTATCTTCTCCTCAAGCTTCTTCTCATCTTCTTCCGATGCAAATACGCACTGCACCCTCTGTATATTGAGCTTAAGATCATCAAGATCCTTGGAGAGCAGGACACCGCCGCGATGAAGAAGCCCGACATGATCGCAGATATCCTCAAGCTCCCTTAAATTATGGCTCGCTATCACCGGTGTGAGGCCACGTTCATCCATCTCTTTTGCAAATATGCTCTTGATACCCTGGCGCATTACGGGATCGAGCCCGTCAAACGACTCATCACAGAAAAGATATTTGGTACCCGAGCATATACCGAGCAGCAGTGCAAGCTGCCTCTTCATTCCCTTTGAATATGTATTTATCTTCCTGTCATACGCAAGGGAGAAGCTCTTAAGATATCTTGAGAATTTAAGCGAAGCAAAATCCGGATACTGGTTGATAAGATATTTCTCCATATCCTCCGGTGTGGCATTCGGGAAAAAATACGGCGTATCCGAAACAAAATAAATATTCCTCTTCGCTGCCGGATTGTCATACACCTTCTTATCATCAACGGTTATGGTACCGCTGTCAGGCTTCAAAACGCCTGCTGCCATCCTGAGCAAGGTACTCTTGCCCGCTCCGTTTGTCCCGAGCAGACCAAATACTATCTTCTCGTTTATTTCAACACTCACCCTGTCAACTGCTTTGATATCATCAAATGCCTTGCTTACATTTTCTATCTTTATCACTTATCCTCACCTCCCCTGTCATCCAGGATTTCTTCTTTACTCTTTATGTGATCCACAAGTTCACTTCTTGACATACCCGCATTGTCCGCTGCGGTTATCACCTCATCAAGCCGCCCGAATATCTCCCTTCGATATTCATTCTTAAGCCGTCCCGTATCCGACACGAAATTGCCCCGTCCCTTCACTGTATAGATATATCCCTGCCGTTCCAGTTCACCGTAGGCACGCTGTATGGTGTTCGGATTTATGGAGAGCTCCATAGCCAGAGTTCGTACCGAAGGAATCTTCTCATCCTGCTTCAGTACTCCGTTAAGGATGAGCAGACGCAGCTTGTCAAATACCTGCTCATATATCGGTCTTGAATCTTTATAGTCTATCAGAATCATACCGGCTTCTCCTTCCCAATAAAACAAGTGTACTAATTCAATTAGTACACTTAATATACCTCATCTGCTGCGACCTGTCAACCCGTTCTTCCTCCGGCAAACTGCGTCAGAGAGGAACAGTTCTCTATTTCCCTTCTTCTTTTATGATCTTCCTGATCTTACCCTTCAGTCTCTGCAGCGCATTATCCGTTGACTTCTCATCACGTCCGAGGACTTTGGCTATCTGCACATAGGACATACCGGTAACATACAGGTCGAGCACCTGTTTCTCGAAGGAACTCAGGCTCTCCTCGATCCGCTGTTCAAGCACACTCATATTCTCTCGGTCGATCACAAGCTCTTCGGGGCTCTGATCCCCTGTGGGCTGAAGAGCATCTATAAGATATCTCTCGTCATCATCCGCATTTTCGGATACATTGCCGTACAGTGAGATATAGTTATTAAGGGGTATATGTTTCTGCCTTCTGGATGCCTGTACTGCTGTATATATCTGCCGCGATATGCATAATTCCGCAAATGTGTAAAAACTTGCATCCCGTCCGGCATCATAATCCCTTATCGCCTTAAACAGGCCTATCATACCCTCCTGGATAAGATCGTCGTTATCAGCCCCTAAAATATACATGGATCTAGCCTTTACCTTGACCAGATCCTTATATTTTTCCATAAGATAATCGGTTATGTCGCTCTGTCCTTCACGACTACGTATGATAAGCTCCACATCGGTTAACTCTTCATATTTTTCAGGATTCATATTTATTGTCTAAACTTTCTTAAGCCTCTGTCTTACTATCTCGTATGCGAGCACCCCTGCAGCCACGGAAGCATTGAGCGAATCTATATCACCCCTCATCGGGATCGAGGCGATATAATCGCATTTTTCCTTTACCAGCCGGCTCACGCCTTCAGCCTCGGCTCCGATAATAAGTCCTATGGGTCCCGTAAGGTTCTGGTCATACATTACTTCTCCGCCCATATCCGCGCATACGAACCATAATCCCTTATCCTTAAGTTCCTCTATAGTCCTTGCCAGATTGGTGACTCTTGCAACCGGTGTATAATTTAGTGCTCCCGCGGAAGTCCTTGCCACCGTTGCCGTAAGTCCGACCGCCCTGTTTTTCGGTATTATCACCCCATGGGCTCCGCACAGATTTGCCGTCCTTATTATCGCTCCGAGATTATGCGGATCCTCGATATTATCAAGCAAAAAGATAAACGGCTCTTCCCCTTTATCTTCCGCCTTCTTAAGTATATCCTCAACCTCTGCGTATTCATATGCCGCCGCCACGGCTATCACTCCCTGATGCCGTCCAGTGCTGCTCATGCGGTCAAGGAATTCCTTCTCGACAAATTTTATTATGGCATCTCTCTTCTTGGCTTCACGTCTTATGGACGATACAGGCCCGTCATGACATCCGTCAAGGATATACAGTTTATCTATCGGCCTGCCGGAACGCAGTGCCTCCATTACGGCATTCCGTCCCTCTATATATGATTCTTCATATGACATATGATCACCTGTTATGTTCTAAGATCGTCCGGTTTTTTTCATACCGGTGCACCTATGGCTTCCATTCCGATCCTTATCAGCTCAACTATACGATCCGTTCTCCCGGTAAGATACAGATATCCCACCAGAGCCTCTACTCCCGTAGCCCTGCGATAGTCTGATACCGACGCATTTTTAGCTGTTGTGGCCGACTTGGCGTTCCGTCCCCTTCGGTAAATATCGTGCTCTTCATCACTCAGGATATCATTATCCAGATACCACTGCGCCATCCTGGACTGCGACTGCGCCTTCACAATGGCACTCGTCCTTTTATGGAGTACATTTGCCGGACAGTTGGCTTTCTCGACCATGACCGTTTTTACGACAAGATCGAAAACACTGTCACCGATAAATGCAAGCGAGAGCGGGGAGTATCGCTTTAAATCCAGGCTCTCAAGCTTAAAGCCGGTCTTGATACTCTCCAAAATACTCATATCGGAAGTTACGCCCTGCTCCATACTACTCCCTCTCTGGTATCCTTTATCATTATCCCCTTGGATGCAAGTTCATCCCTTATGGCATCCGCCCTGGCGAAATCCTTAGCCTTTTTAGCTTCGGCTCTCTCTTCTATCCTTGCTTCAACGTATGCCCTGAGTTCATCATCAACCGCCTCTTCTTCGTCTTCCTTAAGAAGATCGAGCGACAGCACACGATCGTAATCTTCTATTATCCTGCGCTTTGTTGCACCGTTAAGCTCGGATTTGAGGACATCATACAGAAGAGTCAGTCCCATTGCCGTATTGCAGTCGTCGCCGACTTCCTGTACAAATTTATCATGCCATTCCTTAAGTGCAGCCTCATCGACATTCCCTTCATCCGCTACCGATGCGATCCTTGACTTTAATTTCTTATATGTAGCAGCCGTCTGGTCGAGTGTTTCAAACGAAAACGTGAGCGGCTTACGATAATGCGACTGCAGTACGAAAAGCCTGTAAACAAGCGGAGCGTAGCCTTTTTTTTCAAGAAGCGATACCGTAAGGAACTCTCCCTTGCTCTTACTCATCTTACCCGTCTCATCATTAAGATGATGTACATGGAACCAGTAATTGCACCACTTGTGCCCTATGAACGATTCGCTCTGCGCTATCTCGTTTGTATGGTGCGGGAACATATTGTCTATCCCTCCGCAGTGAAGGTCCAGCTTCTCTCCCAGATGCTTCATGCTGATGCATGAGCACTCTATATGCCACCCGGGATATCCCACCCCCCACGGGCTTTCCCATTTTAATGCCTGATCTTCGAATTTCGACTTTGTAAACCAGAGCACGAAATCATTCTTATTCCTCTTATTTGTATCTTCGGTCACATCATCCCTTACGCCGACCATGAGTTCATCTTCATTCTGATTGCCGAAGACATAATATTCCTTAAGCCTGGATGTATCAAAATATATATTCTCTCCCGCCTTGTACGCATATCCCTTTTCAAGCAGGCCCTCTATCATATGGATAAATTCGGGGATGCAGTTCGTTGCAGGCTCTACAACATCCGGAGTCTTGATATTAAGCTTGGCACAATCCGAGAAGAAAGCATCGGTATAGTACCTGGCTATCTCCATAACGGTCTTGTGCTCACGCTTTGCGCCTTTAAGCATCTTATCCTCTCCGGTGTCCGCATCAGAGGACAGATGACCGACATCGGTTATGTTCATGACACGTTTGACATCAAGTCCCGAAAATCTCAGCAGTTTCTCAAGGACATCCTCACAGATGTAACTTCTTAAGTTCCCTATATGCGCAAAATGATACACGGTGGGTCCGCAGGTATACATCGATACCCTGCCTTCCTCTATCGGTATGAATTCTTCAACTCTCTTTGTAAGCGAATTATAAAGTCTCATTGTTTTTCTGCCTCTCCTGATTCTGTCTGTCTTTCTTTAACTGCCTTATCTCATTCTCCATATCAAGAAGCCTGTTCGTAAGTTCCGAATTGGCACGCTGCAGGTTCTGTATATCCTCCTTGATAGGATCCGGAAGGTGGATCTGATCCATGCTCTCACGCGGTATCGTCTCATTTTCACGTTTGACTATACGCCCCGGAACACCTACCACCGTACAGTTGGGCGGTACCTCTTCGAGCACCACAGAACCTGCTCCTATCTTGGAATTGGCCCCTATGGTGAACGACCCGAGGATCTTGGCACCGGCCGATATCATAACATTATCCTCGATCGTAGGATGCCTCTTGCCTGTCTCCTTACCCGTTCCTCCGAGCGTCACCCCCTGATACAGGGTTACGTTATTCCCGATGATCGAGGTCTCTCCGATTATGACTCCGCTCCCGTGATCTATAAAAAAGCCGCTGCCGATACTGGCTCCGGGATGTATCTCGATACCGGTCTTTCTGACGCCGCGCTGGGAAATGCACCTTGCAAGAAAATAATGCTTCTTAAGATACAGTCTGTGAGCCAGCCTGTAATGAAGCATTACCCTGAAACTCGGATACAGAAACACTTCCATGGATGAATGTATAGCCGGATCCCTCTCCCTTATTATTCTGATCTCTTCTTTAATATTTTTTATGATCCCCATAACTCACTCTTCTGCCGCGTAAGGTCTTCTTCAACCTTATCTTACTGTCTCATCGGACATCCGCCGCAGGTATCACAATTGCCGCCAACCGGCATACTTCCGAGTTCTTTTACGGAACTCAACATGCAAACAGCCTGTGATGATATTCCTTCTCCGCTCCCTGTGAATCCAAGGCCTTCTTCGGTTGTTGCCTTGACATTCACCTGTGTGATATCTATTCCGAGAGCCCCCGCTATGTTTTTGCGCATTTGCTCAATATACGGACGCATCTTCGGTTTCTGAGCTATTATAGTGGCGTCGATATTCTCGATGATATAATGCTCCTCCTCGATCATATCTCCGACGCATCTTAACAGTTCCATACTGTCCGCGTCCTTAAACCGCTCATCCGTATCGGGAAAATGACTGCCTATATCCCCGAGTGCGGCAGCGCCGAGCATTGCATCCATTATGGCATGCAATAGGACATCCGCATCCGAATGTCCTAATAATCCCTTCTCATAGGGTATCTTCACACCCCCGATAATAAGTTCCCTGTCCTCCGTCAGACGATGGACATCATATCCCATTCCAACACGCATTATCTTTCTCCGAAACCCGTACGACCGTCTATTTACTGATCTGATCAGCAAGGAACATCGTCATTTCTTCTATTTTACCGCTCTTATCCACGATGAAGAGCATGTTATACTTGCCCCTTTCATACATCAGCTGCTTCCTGCCTCCGGAAAGCCTTGCCTCGATGCCGTCACCGTAGGCTTTCTTAAGCTGTTCGAGAGATGTGCCTATACCTATTCCCTCAGCTGTTGTATAGTCACCCGAAGTGATATCTATCTGCGAAACCACATACTCACCGACTGCCTGAGGATCTATATCACTGTAGTACACATCATATCCCTTAAAGGACTGAACATATATCTTGGCTTTATCTTCTGCATCCGAAATGAGCTTCGCTGTATCTTCGATGCTCCTGCCCGATAATCCGATGCCTTCCATCTCGCTGGCAACAGCACCCAATGAGACGTTGCCCTTAAGCCCGGGGATATTGATGACATTCTTAAGATCCGAATCCTGCATCATATCATACAGATCATAGAGGAAGGAACCGTCCCAGTCCACTTTGTCCATATCTTCACTCCAGTAATTCATATGTATGCGCATGCTCCCGTCATCACGCTTTTCAATCGCAGTAAGTGCAAACGGGGCATCTGCATTTTCGGCACGCATCATTACCAGATATATATTGTTGTAGTAAAAGCCGCCGTTGCATACAAGCCTTCGGCAATCCTCACTCTTTTCTATATACAGATAATCATCGTCCGACAGCTTGAGCGGTCTGTCGAGCTGTGAATTTTCTATCCCGAGTACCGATCTTAAGGTACCGTTTATCTTTTCCTCGGAAATCTTGCCTGTGAAATCCGACAGGTCACTGTTCTTTTTGTCCGCCTTGTCAAGATCTTCTATTATCGCCTTATCACGGATAAGTGCCTCCCTGACATCACATGCTTCCGGCTTCTCATATGTGCTTAAGAGAAAACCGTTCACGCTCTCATCCGCAAAATAGTCAGCGAAAAACTGCATATCCTCCTCGCTCAGCACATCATAGACCGCATTCTCGCCTATATATGAATTGATCTCATTCTGACCTGCTTCTATGAGTCCTTCAACCTGTTCCTCGGTAATGGGAGTGCTTATCCACGGATTATCAGCCCATGCCTCAGTTTTATACCACTCCATCGCGGCATTCGTATTGTCTATGCCCTCCTGGACCGATTCCTTTATCTCATCAACATATGTCTCCACTTCATTCACGGTCTCGGTAACCTGCCTGACAGACTCCGTTGCGTCCTGAATAGCCGTCGGATCAATGCCCGTTGCCGCGCAGGCACTCAGTCCCGTACACATAATCCCCAAAGACATCATGATCATAAGCTTTCTCATACCCATACCTCCGTTTTGTATTCAGAACAGCCGATTGTGCCGACAATTCTTATATATTATACTACACACCCATAATAAATGAAAGAATCAATAAAATTTTCTTGACAATACATATTAAGGATTAGTATAATAGCAAAGCGGCAGTGATCCGTATATTATTTGGCGAGATGGCTCAACTGGCTAGAGCGTCCGGTTCATACCCGGGAGGTTGAGAGTTCAAGTCTCTCTCTCGCTACACTTAAAAACCCCATGCCATAAGGCATGGGGTTTATTGTTATTATCTTACTTGGCAAAATCAGTCACGCGACTCTCTCGTATCACA
>JAFSZZ010000084.1 GCA_017458765.1 Lachnospiraceae bacterium
ATTCCATGGATTCAAGGATAACGGGATGCTGCTCGTCACAGATCGTATCGCCGGTGGTAGTAAGCTTGAAGCCTACTGCAGCTGCGATATCACCCGAATAAACCTTATCGAGCTCAGCCCTGTGGTTTGCGTGCATCTGAAGGATACGTCCCACACGCTCCTTCTTATCCTTGGTTGCATTTAATACATAGGAACCCGAATTCATCGTTCCCGAATAAACCCTGAAGAATGCAAGCTTACCTACAAAAGGATCGGCCATGATCTTGAATGCGAGAGCTGCGAAAGGCTCCTCATCGGATGAATGCCTCTCAACCTCGTTGCCCTGCAGATCCACACCCTTGATGGCGGGGATGTCAGTAGGTGCAGGCATGTACTCAAGTACCGCATCAAGCAGCTTCTGTACGCCCTTGTTCCTGTAAGCCGATCCACAGCATACAGGTACCGCAGTACATTCGCATGTTCCCTTACGAAGAACTCTCTTAAGATCTTCTACCGAAGGCTCCTCGCCCTCAAGATACTGCATCATAAGATCGTCATCAAGCTCGCATATCTTCTCGACAAGCTCAGTATGATAAAGCTCGGCCTCGTCCTTCATATCATCCGGGATCTCAATAACCGAAACATCCTCACCCTTGTCATCATTATAAATATATGCAAGCATCTCAAACAGATCTATAAGTCCCTTGAACTCGTCTTCCTTACCTATAGGAAGCTGAACGCAGATCGCATTCTTACCGAGCCTGTTCCTTATCTGATCTACCGCAGAGTAGAAATCAGCACCCAGGATATCCATCTTGTTGATGAATGCCATACGGGGTACGTTATATGTATCGGCCTGACGCCATACATTTTCCGACTGCGGCTCAACACCGCCCTTAGCACAAAATACACCTACTGCACCATCAAGCACACGAAGTGAACGCTCAACTTCAACCGTAAAGTCAACGTGTCCGGGGGTATCGATGATATTGATACGATGCTCCTCGGCACCGGGCTTAACCTTCATATGCTCATGCAGCGTCCAGTGGCAGGTAGTGGCGGCTGATGTGATCGTGATACCTCTCTCCTGCTCCTGTTCCATCCAGTCCATGGTAGCAGTACCTTCATGAGTATCACCGATCTTGTAATTAACACCGGTATAATAAAGTATGCGCTCTGTCAGGGTAGTCTTACCCGCATCGATATGAGCCATAATACCGATATTCCTGGTTCTCTCCAACGGATATTCTCTTCCGGCCAAAACTCATACCTCCCTCTAGAATCTGTAATGTGCAAAAGCTCTGTTTGCTTCTGCCATCTTGTGCATGTCTTCTTTTCTCTTAACTGCTGCGCCTGTATTGTTAGCCGCATCCAGTATCTCGTTTGCAAGTCTCTCTTCCATCGTCTTCTCGCCTCTCTTACGTGAAAACATCGTAAGCCAGCGAAGCGCAAGAGCCTGACGTCTGTCAGGACGAACCTCGATAGGTACCTGATAGGTAGCACCACCGATACGGCGGGCCTTAACCTCAAGCATGGGCATGATATTGTTCATGGCCTCATCGAAGACTTCGAGAGCGGGCTTGCCTGCCTTTTCCTCAACAGTGGAAAAAGCTCCGTATACGATCTTCTGGGCAACACCCTTCTTACCGTCAAGCATGATATTGTTGACGAGCTTGGTTACCACTTTGCTGTTGTATACGGGATCCGCTAATACGTCTCTTTTCTGAATATGTCCTTTCCGTGGCACGTTTCTTCCCTCCTTAAACAATTAGTTTAGCTCATAGGTACTCACATGTATTCCGCTAATGTGTTCGCGCTGAATATGTTCAACTATTCAGAACAGCACATATATTTTAAAAACACGAAGTGTTTTGAGCCTGTTCTGAATAGTTATGGTAAAAAGAATCCAACACTATACTTTAGTTTTGTTTGTTAATACCTTTCTTAAGACTTACTTCTTCGGTCTCTTGGCGCCGTACTTCGAGCGGGCCTGCTTACGATTGGCAACACCTGCCGTATCGAGCGTACCACGGATAACATGGTAACGTGTACCGGGTAAGTCCTTTACTCTTCCGCCGCGGACAAGAACAACGCTGTGCTCCTGCAGGTTATGACCTTCACCCGGAATGTAGCTTGTTACTTCGATTCCGTTGGAAAGACGAACCCTGGCGATCTTACGAAGAGCCGAGTTAGGCTTCTTGGGAGTAGCCGTCTTAACTGCGGTGCAGACACCCCTCTTCTGCGGAGAAGCTGTATCGATAGGCTTCTTGTGAAGAGAGTTGAATCCCTTGTTAAGAGCGGGTGCCGTAGACTTCTTAACAGATGTCTGCCTTCCCTTTCTTACTAACTGGTTAAATGTTGGCATTCCTTTCACCTCCTGTTCTTATTTTTTGTTCTCGTGCGCTTGTATTCAGAACAGGCTCAAAAACAAAATCACGTACAATTTTATATGCTGCTCTGAACATAAAGCAAATTGGGCGTATCGAAATAAACACGTATTTCGACACGCCCAATAATTATATTAACAAACCGCCACAAAGTCAAGAAAAACTTATATCCCGTCCCTCCTACCAGAGGATGCCTTTCTTTTCCGGCTTCGGCGGTGCGGCAGGAGCATCGCCGGAATTCCTGTTTGCATAATATATCTTGTTGGTAAGATTCTCGGCATTGGTAGTGAAGGCAAACGCGGTCTTCTCGGATATCCTGCCTTCCTTTAACAGATTGAGCAGGCTCGTGTTCATGGATATCATGCCTTCCTGGGATGATGTATCGATGACACTGTCTATGCTCTGTATCTTCTTCTCCCTTATATTTGTCCTTATCGCGGGATTGAGAGTCATGATCTCAAATGCGGGAACTATGCCTCCGTCAACGGTCGGCAGGAGCTGCTGCGAAACAACAGCCTGCAATACCATCGATAACTGGATATATATCTGATGCTGCTGGTTTGGTGGGAAGGCATCGATGATACGCTCGATCGTATTTGCCGCTCCGACCGTATGCAGCGTCGAGAGCACAAGGTGTCCGGTCTCGGCTGCAGTCATGGCAACGCTTATCGTATCCGAGTCACGCATCTCACCGAGAAGTATCACATCCGGGCTCTGTCTTAACGAAGCACGGAGTGCTGTCAGGTAGCTCTCCGTATCGGAAATGACCTCTCGCTGGGATACTATGCTCTTCTTATGAGGATGCAGGTATTCCAAGGGATCCTCAAGAGTGATTATATGCGATTCCCTTGTCTGGTTTATGTGATCGACCATGCAGGCAAGTGTTGTTGATTTACCGCTGCCGGCAGGACCCGTTATGAGCACGAGGCCCTTCTTTCTCTCGGCTAAGGATATGATCTTATCGGGTATCCCGAGTTCCTGCGGCTGTGGGATATGGAATGTTATCACACGGATGACTGCGGACAATGAACCACGCTGCTTATATGCATTAATACGGAAACGGGCTACGCCCTTTATTGCGAAGGAAAAATCATCATCGCCAAACTCGGTAAGCCTTGTCATATCCCTGTTGTCCGCAAGGGCATATATCTCGGAGATAAGCTGTGCGCAGTCTGAAGGCATGAGCCTCCCTTCACCCATGGTGAACATCCTTCCGTTCATTTTATAAGTAAGTTCACGGCCTGCAACGATGAAGATATCCGATGCCCCTTGCTGTGTTATTGTTGACAGTGTTTCAACTATTGACATTTTTTCGTTCCTCCTACTTTGCGACTGACGTGTTCCAGCTTTCTATGATAAAAAGCGAATCATCACCATCCTCCGGATAATGAGCCTTTAGCGTGATGCTGAGTTCAAGCGATTCGTTTATCGGGACAGTGTAACTTATCGTCACGGGATTGTCCCGGCTCTCCTCCTCACTCACCAGTATCATATCATTGTCCGTAAAGAGCCCCGGAATGGAGGAATAGTAATCACCGGCATTGCTGCATGTCTTAAGGCTCTTACTGAGAAGTCCTTCGATATTGGCCATATACAGCTCTGCCATGCGGTTCGCCTCGTAGTATTCAGTTGTCCTCTGCGCGGTCTGCAGGCTTAAATTATAATCAGAATGAGCACTGAGATAAGTCAGCGCCGCAAAACTGACCATACACAGCAGCACGAAGGATACCAGTACAGAACTGGTCCCGACGTTAACTCCGCCCTTAAATTTTTTATTCATAAAGCCAGATCAGCCTCCCGGATGATTCATATATTTCGTCGCTTCAAGTTCGTAAATGACCGTACTGTCCGCGATCCTTGCAATCTTTACGTTCATGTTCTGGACAGCACCGTTTGGCGACAACGTTACATCGCCCATATATTTCGCACTGCCTGCATCGCAGGGCAGGAAATTTTCATCATAAAATACGGAAAAATAAGACTCGTTGCCCTTTATCGCTTCGGGATACACTGCGATAATGCTGTCTATATCCCCGTCCGTTCCCCTCATGACTTCGGCATACCCGGTAGCGATCGCAACGGCATGGTTGAGTTCCTGCGTCTCCTGCCCGATGACATGTGCATTTACAAAGCACCGCACGCACACCGCACTTGCAAGTGAGAAAAACAGCACGGTCACTATCATTTCCATCAAGAACAGAGAGGTTCTTGAACGCCCGACATCATTCATCCGCGTCACCTCCCTCTTCATCAGCTCCGTAGGTATAGCTGTACAGTGATACATAGAAGCGGGTCTCATTGCCTTCATCATCCGTAATGGTGAAACGGTAAAGAGAGTCGTTCTCCTTCTGTGCAGTAAAATCACTTATCTTGAGTATCTCCTTACCCGCACTCTTTACAAGGTCTATGTCGCCCTTTGCGGTAAGCTCCTTGAGATATCCTCTGTGTTCATACAAATATGTACAATATTCATCACTGTTTATATATTGCGTGAGCTTCAGTACGGGCTTGCCGTCTTTTATGGTTATATCCACTCCGCCACGCCGGTCATGCTGGTGGACCTTCTCCGTAACATACGCAAGAGCAGTGCGTGAATTGAAATTAACGCTCATGTCATGTGCCGTACGTCTGTATATCTTCGCACCGAACAGTACCACGAACAGAGCCGACAGCATGAACACGCCGAACAGAGTTATCATAAAGATAACATCGACAATTGATTTCTGACGCTTCAGGAGATTCATTCTTCCACCTCCCTCTCTATCACCGTGACATTCGGCATAAGGTTGCTCGCTATTGATTCATAGTCGATAATAAAGCGTTCATGATCATATGACAGGCCGTAGTGCTCCTCTATATACTCAAGCGAGGGTGGATACATACCTTCGATCGAGTAGCAGTGCACGATATCACGGTTAAGCGCATCTGTAAGTATTTCCTTCTGGTTTGCGGCACGGTTATCCGAAAAACGTGTTATCGCAAGTATGAAGAAGATGATTATGGCGCCGAAAATCACCAGCGAATAATTGATGCTGCCGAATATTCTTGTTTTAATGTCCTGATGAGTAAACCGATTCATTTTTAAACATTCCTATCCAATTGAAGTCATTATGCTCATGAGCGGCAGCATGACCGAGAGCAGTATCATGCAGACGATTATCGAAAATATGATAACAAGTGTGGGCTCAAGTATGGAGATTATATTCGATATCCTTGTATCCACTTCCTCGTCATACTTTCCCGCTATCTTCTCAAGTGCCTTGTCAACCGTTCCCGACTTTCCGCTCACAGCGATCATACGGGAATAAAGATTGTTGAATATCCCCGCATCAACAAGTGAAGCTGAAAAGCTGTTGCCCTGCCTTACAAGCTCAAGACAGTGCTGGATCCTGGCTGCGACCGTGTCGTTATCGACCATGGTAGCTACCATCTCAAGGCTCTCCTCGGGACGAAGTCCGGCGTTTAATGTGAGCGCCATCCCGCTTGCAAAACGTCCTACCGCAATTTTCTCGTATAATCCCCTTGTCAGGAAAAACCGTGAACAGAATCTTGCAAAATGTGCACGTCCCCTTTCCGTCCGCAGAAAAAACCAGTAAAGTGCAAAAAGGGCTATGAGAATGCTTATAAATACAACGGAATAGGTACCTACAAGATTACCGAACTGCATCATGCCTTTGGAAAATCCGGTCATCTCGGATCCAAGCTGGATGAAGACCTGATTGAATATCGGAAGAACCTTTATTACAAGTACAAGGATAACAACGAACATCATTCCTATTATTATAAAAGGATATTTGAGCGAATTCTTTATTCCTTCGGAAATATTCTGTTCTCTGGTATAGTGGAAGGACAGTGAATGCATAACCTCATCGAGTTTACCCGAAGTCTCACCGATACGGATCATATCCAGACAGTACTTTGGAAATACACCGGCGTTGCTCATTGACTCATTCAGTCGAAGCCCCTGGTGCAATCCATCCAGTATCACCTCAAGGATTTCCTTCCCTTCCTCGGACATGGCATCTTCAAGCATTACGGAAATTCCGTCCATGTGATTGAGCCCGGCATCCAAAGTCATGGCGAACTGTTCACAGAACAAAGCCAGTTCCTCGTAATTTAGTTTTTTCTTCTTTTTTTCGTTCATGTCATTATCCCCTTATGATCACTAATTATGTAAGAATTACTCCGTAATTCTTTTTATACTTATGTCATAAGGACTCCACCACTTCGTGGTACCCCTCATGACGAATACTCGCCGCTAAGGCATCATAAGGAATCCACCATCTTCGATGGTTCCCCTTATGATCACTAATAATTATACATCATGGTGTAAGTTGCTTTTTTTCCCTTGCCTCCGCTGCCAAGAAGTTTGGACAGATCACCATGGCTGCTGTCGGCACTGTTTGCGTCAAAAGTCGGATCCATCAGTGTCCACTGTGTACCGTCGAACTGGATGATATCATTTATCCACCCCTGATCCCTGGTATAAACGCTTACCCATGCGTGGTAGGCATCTCCGGAATATCCGATCTCCATCCTTGTCGGGATCCCGACACTCCTTAACATTGCGGACATCACCGCTGAATAGTCAAAACAAATACCCGTTTTTATAGCAAGGATCTCATTAACATCGGGAAGATACCCCGGCTGAACATTTTCAGCCTTGTCATAATCATAGGTTATATTTTTGACCATGTAATCATATACTTTGCCGACTGCTTCCAGTTCATTGGTACATCCGTCAGTCAGCTGCCTGGCAAGCGCCGTCGTATCCGATTCTGCCGTGAACCAGACATACTGGTTGGGATAAAGGAACGGTTTAAGCTCGTCTTTTATCTTAATATTCATTTCCTCCGCATAGACCATCGCATACTCATTATCCTGAATGTTCTCATAGACTGTCAGTGAGTATTCTCCGCTCCCCAGATTAAACGGGATGACCGTATCAACCCCCGGCCTGATGTTATATGTATAGGTTATGCTCGTGTCTGAAAACAGCTGGAGCTTGACTTTCTGGTTTTCTCCAGTATATCTGATATAGAAGTATCCGTCGCCGCTGTTTGAGGTATCAAGCTGTACATACTCATTCCCGTAAAACTTATCCTCATTGAGCTCTGGCATTAAGATGTCAAAATCATTTGACCACGCCTGCGAGGTACCGTCCAGCTTTACCTCTGTCTCCCGCTGTGAAGGCGGTATCTCTTTTCTGCATCCGGCCAAAAGCAGTGCCGGCGCTATCAGCAGCGGAACAATATATGATTGTATTTTCCGTTTGTAAAATGATCGTATGTTCATTATTTACTAATGGTCCCCGAAAGTTCGGCATTTAACGAATGCCCATGCTTATCGGTTATATGTATTGTAAGCACCTCGTTATTATACGGGAACGTCACTAAACAGTCCGTTTCGTCAATGTTTTTCGGCAGGAAGACCTTGCCTTCGGCATTCTCTGCATATATCGCATCATAATCAATGTCTTCTCCCGCAAGTTTCAGGGTAAAACCATCCTCGCTAAGTGCATGATCCTCGATTATGATCCGGTCATTGTTAAGCAGATTCTTTGATTCTATTTTAATATCATTATTTATAAGTGCAAGCGGCGAGATCAGCACCAGGAACAGAAATCCTATGGCTATCCACTTGCATGCATCAGCATAATTTGTCTGTGCCATACTCTTTACGAGAAGCAGATCAAAATTGATATTATCCGATTCAATGTTACAGGCGGCGAGAACATTCTTAAGTGTATCGTTGGCAGCCTTTCTGGACATATTGTAGTGTTTACTGTGTTTATTAAAAAACATTCCTTCTCCCCTCCTTCCCAAGTATCGCTTCAAGCCTCTTCTTACCACTCAGGATGTAGCGCTTTACCGAACTTCTGCTGCATGATAAAGCTGCCGCTATATCCTCAAGCTTCATCTCATTGTAGAACCTCATTACAATGACCTGCTGCTCAAGGAACGGAAGCGAGGAGACGGCCTTTTTGACGGCCTCCAGTTCCTCCTTATCTTCGTAATGTTCATCGGGATTATGATCCGGTTTCTCATCCAGTACCAGTTCCAATAGTTCCGGATTGACTGTGTCCGGACGGTTTTTTCTTGTCATATCATAGCAGACATGGAAAGCGATCTGGTTGAGCCATGCGACGAACAGTGACGGATCCTTAAGATTATTTATATTTTTGAGTGCTGAAATATAAGTTTCCTGTACAGCATCCTGTGCCATGTACGCATCCCGCAGGTAATGCCTTGAATAGTTGTAAATGTGGTTATATGTTGTTGCATATAACTCGGCGAAGGCTTCACTGCTTCCCGATTGCGCCTGAATGACCAGATTGCCGATGTAGGCGTGGTTAAAATCAGGCATGTTTATCCTTGCCTTTCACGTGCATATAATGTTGAAACAATGGCAAGGAAGTTCTTTATGCCTTCCTGCTCATTGAGTATGTAGCTTAATTCTATCTCCATCGCTGGATCTGCGCCGTCCTTATTAAGATCAGCCACAGCTGCGTTCAGTTCACTTACAAATTCCTGCATCTTCTCAGCGGGACAGGATTCTATTATCACAAGAAACTCATTTCCGCTGTTACGACCTATAAAACCGTATTTGGATCCCACCGAATCAAGAGTGATGGCAAAATCGCGTATATATTTGTCTCCGTACAGCCTGCCGTGCGCAGCATTTATCTCATCGATCTTCGGCAGTTCGATCAGCACACAGCCCATGGCCGAAACATCCCTTTTTAATGTATATTTATTAATTATCACGTCACATCCGTTTCTGTTCGGCAGTCCTGTGAGAGGATCAAGGTATGCGGTCTGGTTCAGCTTGTGTGCTTCCACTATCTCCTTCTGCAGCTGGCTGTAGTCGGCGATAATACAAACTGCCGAATAGAGCATGAACAGCCACAGGAACACACATATTGTCAGAAGGTTGCGATTACTGTATATATTATTTCTTAAAAGAGGATCAAAATTCAGATAAAAAAAGAACGTTATCCCGAACAGGATCAGCAATATGAGCTGGATAAGCTTAAAGATTTTGAAATTGCGATATCTGTCTGTATGCATTATGGATTCCTCTCAAAAATATGATAATAACAATTTCTTATATGTACTTTAAAACTCCAATATCATCATACATCAAAAGTACATAAAATGACAGAAAAAATTGAGCCATTTTAACAGGCGCATTAGTCTTAATATGTAGAAAAATAACGGAAGGAAACAATATGGCTGAAGGAAAATATAATCTCAGGATCATCGATGAAAACCGCATCCCTTTAAGCTCCGGCGTCAAGGATTACACCGGTATAGCTTTTGTAACCGTCATTGTGTGTATCATTATCGCTCTGCTCATAATGTATTATTTATGGTTCAGAAACCATAAGAAAAGGATCGTCGAACTGTCGGTCATGGGTATCAACGGTGGCAAGATCGACCTGGAAGGGATGAAAGATGTAAGCATCTTTCATCCGATAAGAACCATCAGGTTTGAGACCGAACTTGAAAACCAGGTAGTTGCCGGCACGGCAAACAGCATATAAATCAAAAGAAACCCCGCTTTCGCGGGGTTTCTTATTATTCTTCAGAATCTTCGGATCCGTCAGCGGTTTCTTCAACCAGCTCTTCATCCAGTATCTCGTCATCTATATTTTCATCATCGATCTCTTCATCGACGGGCTCCGGAATCTCAACCTTAGAAGCATCTGCGATGCTCGTATCAAGCGTTACATCGCGGTATCTTCTCATGCCTGTTCCGGCAGGGATAAGCTTACCGATGATAACATTTTCCTTAAGTCCGATAAGCGGATCCACCTTACCCTTTATCGCAGCTTCCGTAAGAACCTTGGTGGTCTCCTGGAAGGATGCTGCCGACATGAACGAATTCGTTGCAAGCGATGCCTTCGTTATACCGAGGATTATCTGGCTGCCTTCCGCAGGCTGCTTGCCCTCAGCTTCAAGGGCTGCATTTATGTCCTCAAGTTCAAGCGCATCAACCAGGGTTCCGGGCAGGAAGTCCGAATCGCCGTTATTTTCTATGCGGACCTTCTTAAGCATCTGACGTACGATGACTTCTATATGCTTATCGTTTATCTCAACGCCCTGGAGCCTGTAAACTCTCTGAACTTCGCGGAGCATGTAATCCTGTACGGACCTTATTCCCTTTATCTTAAGGATGTCATGCGGATTAACCGAACCGTCAGTGAGCTCGTCACCGGCCTCTATCATCTGGCCTTCAGGGTTGTCGGTTATCTTTGTCCTTGAACCGTAAGGGATCAGATAGGTTTTGATCTCACCGGTCTCCTCATTGGTGACAACGACTTCCTTCTTCTTCTTGGTATCCTTGAGAACAGCGCGTCCCGAGATCTCGGAAATAAGAGCAAGACCCTTGGGCTTACGTGCCTCAAAAAGCTCCTCGACACGGGGAAGACCCTGCGTGATATCATCACCGGCAACACCACCGGTATGGAAGGTACGCATCGTCAGCTGTGTACCGGGCTCACCGATCGACTGAGCTGCTATGATACCTACTGCCTCACCGACCTGAACAGCCTCACCGGTAGCCATGTTCGCGCCGTAGCACTTTGCGCATATTCCGTTGTGGCAGCGGCAGGTAAGTATCGTACGTATCTTAACGCCTTCCGAGATCATCTTGCCCGAATCATCCATTTCGTTAAACAGAACTCCGTTGCTGTCAACGCCTTCTTCAAGCACACGCTCGGCACGGCGGGGATTTATCATATGATTCTTCTTAACAAGAACCTCACCGTTTGCATTCTTTATATCTTCACACGCATAACGTCCGAGGATACGGTCCTTAAGCTGTTCTATCGTCTCCTTGCCATCCTTGAATGCCTTAACGTACATTCCGGGAAGCTCGTCTGCGCCTTCGCAGCAGTCGCTCTCGCGTATGATGAGTTCCTGTGATACATCTACAAGACGTCTGGTAAGGTATCCCGAGTCGGCTGTACGCAGAGCCGTATCGGACAGACCTTTACGTGCACCGTGAGCTGACATGAAATACTCAAGAACGTCAAGACCTTCACGGAAGTTAGACTTAATGGGAAGCTCGATCGTACGTCCTGTCGTATCCGCCATAAGTCCGCGCATGCCGGCCAGCTGCTTGATCTGCTGGTTACTGCCACGGGCTCCCGAATCAGCCATCATGAAGATGTTGTTATATTTGTCAAGACCATCAAGAAGCACCTTGGTAAGAGCATCATCGGTCTCTTTCCATGTCTTGATGACTCCCTTGTATCTCTCTTCCTCGGTCGCAAAACCTCTCTTGTACTTCTGAGTGATCATATCAACCGTTTCCTGAGCCTGGGCAAGCATCTAGGCCTTCTTGGCAGGAACCGTCATGTCGGATATCGAAACCGTCATGGCCGCCTGAGTCGAGTACTTGTAACCCATTGCCTTGATGGCGTCGAGCACTTCCGCGGTCCTCGTTGCTCCATGTGTGTTGATGACCTTCTCAAGGATAGCCTTAAGATGTTTCTTGCCTACATGGAAATCTATCTCGAGCTTGAGCATGCTGTCGATATTGCTCTCGTCACGCTTAACAAAACCAAGATCCTGAGGAAGTATCTCATTGAAAATGAGACGTCCGAGTGTGGTATTTATGATACCGGATATCTTCTCCCCACTCACAAGAGTCTTCTCCATGCGGACATTGATCCTCTGATGGAGTGTGATCTCTCCATTCTCATAAGCGAGCAGTGCCTGGTTCATGGAGTTGAAATATCTTCCGAGGATATCAACCATTTCGCAGACGATCCATCTGTCACGCTCGGGATCTATATTGACCCTTATCAGGGTATCTCTCTCAAGAGGAGTTCCCTTGATACTGTCAATCTTCTTGCCGGCCTTGACTGCCTTGGCCTTGGCATCCTGATAATCATGGAATGCCTTGATCGCCTCTTCTATGAACGATGAGCGTATCTGCTCCATCTCGCCCTTGATCTTTACTTTATCTACTTTTTCTGTATTTGCCTTCGAGTCGTTTCCTTTTTCGCTCTTATCCTTGGAATCACTCTCAAGCACTTCCTTGAATGCCTTTATCTTTTCCTTGGCCTTCTGAGCCACATCATCGGATGCAGGGAAGCTTATTACCGCTTCGCCGGTAAAATCGGGATCCTTGGAAAGGTCTCTCATCTTCTCCATCGTCAGATAGTAGATACCGAGGACCATATCCTGCGAAGGAACCGCTACGGGACCGCCGTCCGAAGGCTTAAGCAGGTTATTTGGTGAAAGGAGCAGGAAGCGGCACTCTGCCTGAGCTTCCACAGACAGCGGAAGATGAACCGCCATCTGGTCTCCGTCAAAGTCTGCGTTATACGCCGTACATACAAGGGGATGAAGCTTGATAGCCTTACCCTCTACCAGTATCGGCTCAAATGCCTGGATACCAAGCCTGTGAAGTGTAGGTGCACGGTTGAGCATTACGGGATGCTCCTTGATGACATCCTCGAGCACATCCCAGACCTCGGGACGAAGTCTCTCGACCATCTTCTTCGCATTCTTGATATTGTGGGATGTTCCGTTGGCAACAAGTTCCTTCATAACGAAGGGCTTGAACAGCTCGATCGCCATTTCTTTCGGAAGTCCGCACTGGTATATCTTAAGCTCGGGACCAACGACGATAACCGAACGTCCCGAATAGTCTACACGCTTACCGAGAAGGTTCTGCCTGAAACGTCCCGACTTACCCTTAAGCATATCCGAAAGCGACTTAAGAGCCCTGTTACCGGGACCGGTTACCGGACGCCCTCTTCTACCGTTATCTATAAGAGCATCCACTGCCTCCTGCAGCATCCTCTTCTCGTTCCTTACGATGATATCCGGTGCACCGAGTTCAAGCAGTCTCTTAAGACGGTTATTTCTGTTTATTATCCTTCTGTACAGATCGTTAAGATCTGATGTTGCAAAACGTCCGCCGTCAAGCTGTACCATGGGGCGAAGATCGGGCGGGATGACCGGTATGGCATCCATTATCATCCATTCGGGCTTGTTTCCCGAACCCCTGAAGGCTTCCACGACTTCAAGCCTCTTTATTATCTTGGCACGCTTCTGGCCCGTTGATTCCTTAAGGGCTTCCTTGAGTTCAATACTCTCGGCGTCAAGATCGATGGCCATGAGCAGTTCCTTTACAGCTTCCGCACCCATACCGACGCGGAATCTGTTTCCGTGTGTAGCCCTTGCGTCCTGGTACTCCTTCTCGGAAAGCACCTGCTTATATTTCAGTTCCGTATCCGCCGGATCAAGAACTATATAATTTGCAAAATACAAAACCTTCTCAAGTGTCCTCGGTGACAGATCAAGGATAAGACCCATACGGCTCGGGATACCCTTGAAATACCATATATGGGACACCGGAGCGGCAAGCTCGATGTGACCCATACGCTCCCTGCGGACATTGGCCTTCGTAACCTCAACTCCGCAGCGGTCACAGATAACACCCTTGTAACGTATCTTTTTATACTTACCGCAATGGCATTCCCAGTCCTTGCTTGGACCAAAGATCCTTTCGCAGAACAGACCGTCCTTTTCGGGCTTTAATGTTCTGTAATTGATGGTCTCGGGCTTCTTGACCTCACCCCTTGACCACTCTCTTATTCTTTCGGGTGATGCCAGTCCTATCCTTATCGCATCAAAGGTTATCGGATGGTATCCTTCTTTATTTAAATCCGGCATTTTGATCTCCTCCACTGATAATAGGTACATATCCTACGGTTATGATTTATTCATCGCCGTTTCCGTCATAATTACCATCATCGTAATCATCTTCGGTATAACTGTCTTCTTCAACGGCAACAAGTTCTTCATTCTCATCGAATTCCTGAGTGGTGTAGCCGCTGTCCGCAAAGGATTCCTGATTCTTATAGTTCCTGGAATCACCCTCTATAACCGAACGAAGATCGGTATCCGCATAATCATTGGATTCCACTATCTCGACTTCGGTATTGTCATCGCGGAGAACCCTCATATCAAGTCCGAGTGACTGAAGTTCCCTTAAGAGAACCTTGAAGGATTCAGGGATTCCTGCTTCGGGGATATTTTCACCCTTTATTATGGCCTCATAAGTCTTAACACGTCCGACAACATCATCAGACTTGACTGTAAGTATTTCCTGAAGAGTATATGAAGCGCCATATGCCTCTAAGGCCCATACTTCCATCTCACCGAAACGCTGTCCTCCGAACTGGGCCTTACCGCCTAACGGCTGCTGTGTTACCAGGGAGTACGGTCCCGTCGAACGCGCATGTATCTTATCATCAACCAGATGATGGAGCTTAAGGTAATGCATGTGACCTATTGTTACCGGGTTATCAAAGTATTCACCGGTACGTCCGTCACGCAGGCGTACCTTACCGTCGCGGCTTATGGTAACGCCCTTCCATACTGCCCTGTGATCCCTGTTCTCCGACAGGTAATCCATAACCTCGGGCAAAAGCTCCTTCTTATGCTTCTTCTCGAACTCCTCCCATTCGAGATTAACGTAATCATTGGCAAGCTCGAGCGTATCCTGGATATCATCCTCGTTTGCTCCGTCAAATACGGGCGTCGCAACGTTGAAACCGAGAGCCTTGGCGGCTAACGACAGATGTATCTCCAGAACCTGTCCGATATTCATACGTGAAGGAACACCCAAGGGATTGAGCACGATATCGACCGGACGTCCGTTCGGCAGATACGGCATATCTTCAACCGGAAGTACACGGGAAACAACACCCTTGTTGCCGTGACGGCCGGCCATCTTGTCACCGACTGAGATCTTCCTCTTCTGTGCAATATATATGCGAACGGATTCATTGACTCCGGGCGGGAGCTCGTCTCCGTTCTCTCTTGTAAATATCTTGGCATCGACTACGATACCGTATTCCCCGTGAGGAACCTTAAGGGATGTGTCTCTGACTTCCCTTGCCTTCTCACCGAAGATAGCGCGGAGAAGACGTTCCTCTGCAGTAAGTTCGGTCTCACCCTTGGGTGTTACCTTACCTACAAGGATATCACCTGCCCTTACCTCTGCACCGATCCTGATTATGCCGCGCTCATCAAGATCCTTGAGCGCATCCTCACCGACACCGGGAACATCACGGGTTATCTCTTCGGGACCAAGCTTGGTATCCCTTGCCTCTGCTTCATGTTCTTCTATATGTACGGAAGTATAAACATCTTCCTGAACAAGTCTCTCACTTAAAAGTACGGCATCCTCGTAATTGTAGCCTTCCCATGTCATGAAAGCTATCAGAGGATTCTTACCGAGAGCCATCTCACCATTGTGAGTCGAAGGACCGTCCGCTATTACCTGACCCGCTTCAACATGCTCGCCTCTCTCAACTATCGGCTTCTGATTATAGCAGTTGCTCTGGTTGGAGCGCATGAACTTAGTCAGATGATAAGTCTCCTTCGTACCGTCATCATATGTCATCTGGATCTCATCCGATACGGCACGATCGATGGTACCCGACTTCTTGGCCAGGACACACACACCCGAGTCAACTGCAGCCTTGGGCTCCATTCCCGTACCTACAACAGGTTCCTCAGTCATAAGGAGAGGAACTGCCTGACGCTGCATGTTGGAACCCATCAGCGCACGGTTCGCATCATCATTCTCAAGGAAAGGAATGAGCGCCGTAGCGACCGAGAACACCATCTTAGGCGATACATCCATATATTCAAACATGGACTTGTCATATTCCTGTGTTTCATCCCTGTAACGACCGGATACGGAGTTCCTTATGAAATGACCCTCATCATCGAGCGGCTCATTAGCCTGTGCCACATGATAATTGTCTTCTTCATCTGCCGTCATATATACAACCTCATCCGTAACCACCGGATTTTCGGGATCGGACTGGTCTATCTTCCTATAAGGTGCCTCAACAAAGCCGTACTCGTTAATGCGTGCATAGCATGCAAGCGAGTTGATAAGACCGATGTTGGGACCTTCGGGCGTCTCAATAGGGCACATCCTGCCGTAATGAGAATAGTGAACGTCGCGGACCTCGAATCCGGCACGGTCTCTTGACAGACCACCGGGACCAAGGGCGGACAGACGCCTCTTATGTGTCAGCTCACCAAGCGGATTGTTCTGATCCATGAACTGTGACAGCTGCGATGAACCGAAGAATTCCTTGACTGCTGCGGTAACCGGCTTGATGTTAATAAGCTGCTGGGGTGATATACCCTCAAGATCCTGAGTGGTCATCCTCTCGCGGACTACCCTCTCAAGCCTTGAAAGACCAATCCTGTACTGATTCTGGAGAAGTTCTCCGACTGCTCTTATACGGCGGTTGCCCAGATGATCGATATCATCATCATTGCCTATACCGTATTCAAGATGCATATTATAGTTAATGGTAGCAAGGATATCTTCCTTGGTTATATGCTTGGGAATAAGCTCGTGGACGTTGCGCTGTATAGCCTCGCCAAGCGCCTCCGCATCTTCCGAATACTCATCAAGGATCTTCCTTAATACCGGATAATATACATGTTCCGTTATACCCAGATCCTTGGGATTGCAGTCCACGAAACTTGTTATGTCAACCATCATGTTGGAGAGCACTTTAACGTTCCTCTCCTCGGTCTGGATATATACCGAAGGTACTGCCGCATTCTGGATCCTGTCCGCAAGTTCAACATTAACCTTGGTGCCGGCCTCAGCTAAGATCTCGCCGGTATTAACATCAACCACATCCTCGGCAAGGATATGGTCCCTGATGCGGTTCCTGAACGCAAGCTTCTTATTAAACTTATAACGTCCTACCTTTGCAAGATCATATCTCCTTGCATCAAAGAGCATTGAGTTAATAAGACTCTCGGCACTCTCTACCGCAAGAGGCTCGCCGGGACGTATTTTTCTGTATAATTCAAGAAGACCTTCCTGATAATTCGTTGCCGAATCCTTAGCCAGCGATGCAAGGATCTTGGGTTCGTCACCGAATAACTCAAGGATCTCTTCATTTGTTCCTATACCAAGTGAACGTATAAGAACGGTGACCGGAACCTTCCTGTTCCTGTCAACGCGTGCAAAGAACACATCATTGGAATCTGTCTCGTATTCCAACCATGCGCCTCTGTTGGGGATAACTGTCGATGAAAATAGTTTCTTGCCGAATTTATCATGGCTGATAGCAAAATAAATACCCGGCGAACGAACAAGCTGGCTGACGATAACACGCTCAGCTCCGTTTATGACGAAGGTGCCTGTCTCGGTCATAAGCGGAAGATCACCCATGAAGATCTCATGCTCGATGATCTTATCGTCCTGCTTGTTGTAAAGTCTTACCCTGACCTTGAGGGGAGCCGCATATGTAGCATCTCTCTCCTTGCATTCTTCGATCGAATACTTTACATCATCCTCACACAATACGAAATCAACGAATTCGAGGCTTAGATGATCGCTGTAATCAGTGATCGGAGAAATGTCATCGAAGACTTCCTTAAGTCCCTCTTCAAGGAACCAACGGTATGAATCCTTCTGAACCTCGATAAGATTGGGCATATCAAGGACTTCCTTACGCTTGGAATAGCTCATACGGAAAGTCTTGCCCGCCTTTACCGGACGTATCCTGTTCTTTTCCATTGACGTATTCACCCCATTTTATTTTAGTCGTATATTGAAAAACCGCGTCTCTTCAAGCCGTTTCAGCATTTTCGGGCATAGATAAAGAGCCCATGATTCCACAATAACGCATTATCCATAGTATCACAGACTCTTTATTCAAGTCAAGAACAAATTTCGTTCTTTTTATTAAATTTTCTAAAGTGCAAATGAATTACTTAAGAGTAACCTTTGCGCCCTCAGCTTCAAGCTTAGCCTTGAGGTCATCAGCTTCTTCCTTGGAAGCCTGCTCTTTAACCATCTTGGGAGCTCCGTCAACAAGATCCTTAGCTTCCTTAAGTCCGAGACCTGTAGCCTCACGAACAACCTTGATAACCTTAACCTTGTTGGGACCAACCTCTGTAAGCTCTACATCAAACTCGGTCTTCTCTTCTGCTGCTGCGCCTGCGTCACCGCCTGCTGCCGCTGCAACTACAACGCCTGCTGCTGCAGATACGCCGAACTCCTCTTCGCAAGCCTTAACGAGATCGTTAAGCTCAAGAACGGTTAACTCTTTAATAGCATCAATGATTTCTGCTGTTGATAATTTAGCCATCTTATTTTCCTCCGTTATAATTTACAAATTTCATTAATCTTTGCCAACATAATCAAGTCCTTAAGGACTGACTAAATGGCATACGCCCGATGTGTTGTCAGGCTTCTGACCCTGATGTCTCAGCTGCGGGTGCTTCCTCTGCGGGAGCTTCAGCCGCGGGTGTTTCCTCAGCAGGAGCTTCAGCTGCGGGTGCCTCTTCTGCAGGAGCTGCCTCTGCCGCGGGTGCTTCCTCTGCGGGAGCCTCTTCCCTGGCAGGTGCTTCGCACTCAGATGCGCCGCCTTTCTCAGCCAGCTGATTCATAACGCGTGCAAAGTTCGCAATAGGTGACTGGATAGAACCAAGCAGCTTTGACAAAAGCTCTTCCCTTGAAGGGATGCTCGCTACAGCACCGATGCCCTTAGCGTCATAGAAAACACCTTCCACAACACCGCCCTTAAGTTCAAGTGCGGGTGCGGTCTTGGCAAACTTCGCAAGTACTCTTGCCGGAGCCGTTGCATCTTCCTTGGATATCGCAGCTGCGCTGGGACCTTCAAGAAGAGAAGTAAGAGACTCGAAATCAGTACCTTTGAATGCAAAGTTCATCATCGTGTTCTTGTAAACCTTATAGATGATGCCTGCTTCCCTTAACTGCTTACGCAGCTGTGTATCCTGCTCAACAGTAAGGCCGCGGTAGTCAACAAGTACTACTGACTGTGCGCCGTTGATATTCTCGGCGATCTCATCAACTATGGGTTTCTTAAGTTCAACCTTAGCCATTTTTTTACCTCCTATATTATTTCTATGCCGAACAGAGGTATCTAAGTATTAAAAAACCTCTTCCCGAAGAACGGAAAGAGGCTATATATCCATAACTCTCTGATTCTCCTCGGCAGGCGAACTACTGTTGCTTACGCGTATGGGAGACTCGCCCGTAAGGATCGCTGTCGCGATGGGCTCGTCATGCAGCAAGGAATCCTCCCGCCTTCGGCGGATCTCTCCTTACGGCAAATACGCACCTGCTGTCTTCGGCATGGTCTGACGACCTTGAATAAAATATCATATAAATCAGGTTAAGTCAAGAATTATTTATATCGCGGCAAAATATTCGCGTCCCTCTATGATCCCGTCGGTTATGCATATCGCAACTTCCTTCGTCTCGCCGGGCTTAAGGGATACTTTTTCAAAACCTGAAAGGACTTTAACGGGTTCATCCTGACCGCTCATGCCCTTCAGGGTATGAGAGCCCGCCGGCTTTGAGGCATCAGAAGAATCCGTCAGGATTCTTTCCTTTTCTCCTTTCATATATACAAGCACCGAAACCTTGCCTTCCCTGCTGCCCGTATTTTTAACCGTGCAGACATAGGCATCGACTTCCTTATCAAGCTTCCCTCCGCAGAGTTCAAATGTCGTATACGACAAACCATGACCAAACGGGAACTGCGGATTCACATTGAACCTGTCTGTATATCTGTAACCTACATAGATTCCGTCCTTATACTCTACACGTCCTACTTTACCGTATTCTCCGATCGCATGGGCACCGCACTCGGACAGATCGTGATAAAATGTCTCGGGCAGCCTTCCCGAAGGATTAATATCCCCAAATAAAGCCTCCGCTATTGCCGTACCGCCTTCCATTCCGCCGTACCAGCCCCAGATCAGAGCATGTGCATCATCTATCCATTCACGCATATCAACATCGCTTCCGCCCGTAAGCACAATAGCCATGTCGGGACGGATCTTTAACAGTTCCTTAATAAGGATATCCTGCTCGTAGGGAAGCTTTATATCCGGCTTATCATCTCCCTCGCTGTCGTGTCCGGGAACATGATCGTATCCGCCCACAAAGATGATATTCTCATATTCTTTTGCAAGTTCCAGGGCTTCATTCCTGAGCTGTTCCCTGAGGTCCTTCATTTTGGTATCTGCTTCCTCACTGCTTCCGACACGTACAAAGTCAAGATCAAGACTCCTCTCCTGCCACTTATCCTCAGTATCGCCCCTGAAGATATCGCATGAATAACCCTTGGCGTATTCAACCTTTGTATTACCGCCGAGCAGCTTCTTTATGCCCATGAGCGGTGAGATCTCATACAGCGCTTTAAGCTCCGCACTGCCTCCGCCGAGAGCATTGAGCTTGTCCGCATTTTCACCTATCAAGAGTAGCTTCTTGATCTTCTTATCAAGAGGGTGTATGTTCTTATCGTTTTTAAGAAGGACTACTGATTACTCGGCCACCTTAAGCGCTGCTTTTCTGTGTTCCTCCGTATTATATGCTCCCGTCTTCCTCTCGCCGTCAAGCATGTTAAGGCGGTTCATGAGGATAAGGATATGCTCGATCTTCTTA
>JAFSZZ010000085.1 GCA_017458765.1 Lachnospiraceae bacterium
GTACATAAATATACAAGGATCCCGGTATTTGAGGAATCAACGGATAACATCATCGGTATCATAAATATGAAGGATGTCCTGTTTTATGAGGATGTGAACAACTTCCATATAAGGGATCTGATGAGGGAGGCCAATTTTACCGTTGAGTATAAGAAAACATCCGAACTCATGGTGGAGATGCGCCAAAACCACATAAGCATGATCCTGGTGCTTGATGAATACGGAGATACGGTCGGACTCGTAACACTCGAAGATCTTCTTGAAGAGATAGTCGGTGAGATAAGGGATGAATTCGATGAGGACGAAGAAAATCTCATACAGGAGGTCGGTGAGAGGGAATACCTCGTCGACGGATCGCTTAAGATCGATGATATAAATGATGCGCTGGATCTGTCACTTGATTCCGAGAACTATGATTCCATAGGCGGACTTATCATAGAGAAGCTCGAGAGAGTGCCGGAGGTCGGAGAGACAGTTGAGCTTGATGACGGAACTAGGCTGACTACGGTAGAGATGGATAAGAACCATATAGAACAGATACGTATGGAACTGCCCGAGATAAAGGATGAGGAATCGGAAGATGATGAAGATAAGGACGAAGAAGAAGGCGGAGACAGCGAAGAGGAAGAGAATAATTAAAAAAAATCTTTAATTTGACTAAGGAGTATGCTATACTTCAAATATTGCGTGGATAGAGAGTTCCACGCTCCATCAGATTTTATACGGAGGTTTTTATTATGAAGCACATTAAGACGCTTAACACAAGAGATTTCAAGAAATCAATGAAGAACGGCGGATGCGGTGAGTGCCAGACTTCATGCCAGTCAGCATGCAAGACCTCTTGTACAGTAGGTAACCAGACCTGCGAGAAGGCGAAAAAATAAGAGGTATCTAAGTGCTGCATCAGTACAGGAGCAACGGATATAACATTGTAATGGATGTAAACAGCGGTTCCATCCATGTGGTTGATGACGTTGTTTACGATCTAATTGAATTACTGGATTCCGTTAAGGGTGAGAAGAATATCCGTAATGCGGTAAGTGAAGATCTGATAGAGACACTTCCATATGAAGAACTTGAGGATGTATTTTCCAATCTGCTTACAAGGTATTCCGATGAACAGTTAAGGGAAGCTTATGACGAAGTATGTGAACTGATAAGTCAGGACATACTTTTTTCCGATGATGTTTACGAGGATTTCGTAATTGATTTCAAGAAGCGTAAGACGGTAGTCAAGGCGCTGTGTCTGCATATTTCGCATGACTGCAATCTGGCATGCAGATACTGTTTTGCCGAAGAAGGAAAGTACCATCAGAGCAGGCGGGAACTCATGAGTTATGAGGTCGGAAAACAGGCTCTTGATTTTCTTGTTGCAAATTCCGGTAACAGGCATAACCTTGAGGTTGATTTTTTCGGCGGCGAGCCGCTTATGAATTTTGAAGTTGTAAAGCAGCTTGTCGGATACGGAAGAAGCATTGAGGAAAAATACGACAAGAAGTTCCGTTTTACTCTCACTACCAACGGTGTACTGCTTAATGACGAGATACTGGAATTTGCCAATAAAGAGATGAGCAACCTGGTCTTAAGCATAGACGGCCGAAAGGAAGTACACGATCTTATGAGGCCTTTCCGCGGCGGTCAGGGAAGCTATGATGCCATAGTCGATAAGCTTAAGAAGGCAGCAGACAGCAGGGATCAGATGAACTACTATGTGAGGGGTACCTTCACACGCAACAATCTTGATTTTTCCGAGGATGTAAAGCATCTTGCAGAGCTTGGATTTGAACAGATAAGCATAGAGCCCGTTGTTGCGGAGCCGACAGAGGATTATGCGATAAGGGAAGAGGATATTCCCGTTATCCTTGAGCAGTATGACAGGCTTGCATTATATCTTCTTGATCGAAAGAAGAGAGGCGAGGGAGTTAACTTTTTTCACTTTATGATCGATCTAAGCGGCGGTCCCTGTGTGGCAAAGAGGCTGTCGGGCTGCGGCTCGGGAACCGAATATCTGGCCGTCACACCGACAGGTGAATTGTATCCCTGTCATCAGTTCGTCGGCAAGAGTGAGTTTAAGCTCGGTGATGTATATATTGGCGTTACAAATACTAAGGTACAGGATGAATTTAAGCTATGTAACGTTTACGCCAAGGAAAAATGCCGTGACTGTTTTGCAAAGTTCTACTGCAGCGGCGGATGTGCGGCGAATTCATATAATTTTTCCGGAGATATAAACGGCGCTTACGATATTGGCTGTGAACTCCAGAAAAAACGCGTTGAAGCGGCAATTATGATGAAGGCTGCAGAAGCGGATATGCAGATAGATAAGTAACCGTTCGCAAAAAATGTGAGGATGGTTATCATATAAGTATTAAAGGATAAATATTAAAAGGGAGAGAAGCAATGAAAAAACGTAATGCAGTCCTTACACTGCTGATCGTGATCGTATTGACGGTTGCCTTTGCGTTCATGGTCGTTTACGGTGTGGGACAGGACAAGGTAGGCGCTGCGTCGGAGATCAAACTCGGTCTTGACCTTGCAGGCGGTGTCAGCATCACATATCAGGCAGTTGGCGAAGAGAAGCCTTCAAATGCGGATATGGATGATACGATCTATAAGCTCCAGCGTCGTGTGGAAGGCTACAGTACAGAGGCGCAGGTTTATAAGGAGGGCGATGACCGTATCAGCATCGAGATACCCGGTGTCGAAGATGCAAATGCAGTCCTTGAAGAACTCGGTAAGCCCGGACAGTTGTATTTCATAGCTCAGTATGATGCTGACGGAAATGCCAACTATGACAGAAACACCGGCGCTCTCAATAAGAGTATAGAAGAACTTCAGGCAGACGGCTCGATAGTCCTTGAAGGTACCGATGTTCAGTCGGCAGCCGGAGGTGCATATCAGGACGAACTTAAGGGTGTTCAGTATGTTGTTGAACTTACACTTACACCTGACGGTACCAGGAAGTTCGCGGATGCTACCACAAAGGCTGTAACGAATCATGATTCGATAATGATCTATTATGACGGAGCTGCAGTCAGCATTCCTACGGTACAGTCAGCGATAACAAACGGTCAGGCACAGATAACAGGAATGGAAGATGCCGACAAGGCTGAACAGCTCGCATCTACCATAAGGATCGGTGGACTTAAGCTTGCTCTTGAAGAGTTAAGATCAAACGTAGTAGGCGCACAGCTCGGTTCGGAAGCGATCTCCACCAGTATCAAGGCCGGTATAATAGGTTTTGTGATAGTCGTTGTATTTATGATCGCGGTATTCCTTATCCCCGGTTTATGTGCATCACTTGCCCTTGCATTATACATTGTTATAGTAATGGTTCTTTTGAACCTGTTCTCTGATGCGTTCGGACTTACGCTTACGCTTCCCGGTATCGCAGGTATCATCCTTTCGATAGGTATGGCGGTCGATGCAAACGTTATTACATTTGCAAGGATCAGGGAAGAGATAGCAGCGGGTAAGACAGTAAGCACGGCCATCAAGCTTGGTTATGAGAAGGCATTCTCAGCAATCCTTGACGGTAACCTTACAACACTTATAGCGGCAGTCGTGCTCGGTATCCTTGGAACGGGATCGATAAGAGGTTTTGCGATCACGCTCGGCATAGGTATCGTGGTATCAATGTTCACGGCACTTGTTGTCACCAAGAAGCTGCTCAACTCATTCTATGATCTGGGATTGAAGGATGAGAAGTTCTACGGCAAGGCAAAGCAGATAAAGAACATAGATTTCCTTGGAAAGAGGAAGGTATTTATAGGTATATCAATAGCGGCAATAGTTGCGGGATTCATAGCAATGGGTGTCAATGCGGGTGCAGGGAAGCATGCTCTGAACCTTTCGCTTGAGTTCCTGGGCGGTACCTCCACAAATGTTACATTTAATGAGGATATGAGCGTTTCGGATATCGATGCCAAGGTCGTTCCGATAATCGAGGAGATCACAGGCGACGGTAATGTACAGGTACAGAAGGTAGCCGGGAGCAACGAAGTGATATTCAAGACAAGGACACTGTCTGCTGAAGAGAGAACCGAGTTTTCCGATAAGATGGTTGAGAATTTCTCGGTAGAAGCAGAGAAGATAACCGCGGAAACAATAAGTTCAACGATAAGTTCTGAGATGAGCAGAAGCGCTGTTATAGCGGTGATCATAGCTACGGCCTGCATGCTCTTATATATCTGGTTCAGGTTCAGTGATGTCAAGTTCGGTTTCGGCTCTGTTATAGCACTTGTGCATGATGTTCTTGTTGTTCTTGCCTTCTACGCATTCTCCCGCGTATCTGTCGGCAACACGTTCATAGCATGTATGCTTACGATAGTCGGTTATTCGATCAACGCAACGATCGTTATTTACGACAGGATAAGAGAAGTGTTAAGGGATACACAGTTCAATACAATGTCGCTTGAAGATAAGGTCAACATGTGTGTCAATCAGACACTTACAAGAAGTATATTCACTTCACTGACCACCTTTATCATGGTTGCGGTGCTTTATGTTCTCGGTGTTTCTTCGATAAGGGAATTTGCACTTCCTCTGATGGTGGGTATTATCTGCGGTACATATTCGTCGATATGTCTTGCAAGTGCTTTGTGGTATATTTTTAAAACCAGGCTTGTAAAGAACAAATAATTATAAACATTGTCTGTCAGGGCTGCTCAAAGGCAGCCCTGTTTGATTTAAGGAAGGATCATGAAGAACTGGTTTATGGCGGTAAGACACGCCGATTTTGATGAGATAGCAAAAAAGCATAATATATCTCCCGTTCTTGCCCGTATCATAAGAAACAGGGATATCATCGGCGATGATTCAATCGATATGTATCTTAACGGTACCGTAAAAGATATGCATGACCCGCATAAGCTTAAGGATGTGGACAAGGCGGCCTCCTTGCTGTTTGATGCTGTCACTTCGGGGGAAAAGATATTTATCGTCGGTGATTATGATGCGGACGGTGTGTGTTCCTCGTACATACTTTTAAAAGGGCTTTCTTATATCGGTGGGAATGCCATCGTACGCCTTCCCGACAGAGTGACGGACGGATACGGTATCAACACTGTGATGATAGATGAGGCTGTTGAATGGGGCGCCGGAATTATACTGACCTGTGATAATGGTATAGCTGCATTTAATGAAACCGGGTATGCCAAAGAAAAGGGGCTTAAAATCATAATAACCGACCATCATGAGGTGCCCTATGAGGAAAGCAAAGATGAAAAGAAGTACATAATACCTGCGGCCGATGCCGTAGTGGATCCAAAGCAGGAAGATTGTGATTATCCGTTCAGTGAGATCTGCGGATGCATGGTGGCATATAAGCTGATGCAGTGCATTTTTGAAAAGGCCGGCAAAGGAGAGGAACTGCTTCGGGAATTCCTGATGTTTACAGGGTTTGCAACTGTTGAGGACGTGATGGAATTAAAGGATGAAAACCGTATTGCCGTCAAGTATGCGATAGAGCAAATGAAAACTACGGATAATCCCGGCATGAAGTGTCTTATAGATGTTACCGGCATAGACAGGAGCAGGCTGTCACCATATCATATAGGTTTTATCCTGGGCCCCTGTATAAATGCATCGGGAAGGCTTGACAGTGCACAGAGAGCTCTTTTAATGTTTACTTGCGATACCTATGAGGAGGCTCTTCCCGTTGCAATGGAATTAAAGGAACTTAACGACAGCAGGAAAGAACTTACCGAAAGATATCTGGATAAAGCCGTGAAAATAATTGAAAGTGATCCGGAACTTGGATCAGACAGGGTGCTGGTGGTACATATACCCGACTGCCACGAGAGCCTTGCGGGAATAATAGCGGGAAGGATAAGGGAGAAGTACTATAGACCGGTATTTGTGCTGACAGGTGAGAAAGAAAATGTAAAAGGTTCGGGACGGTCGATCGAAGCATATAACATGCACGGAGAAATGAGCCGGTGTGCAGAGTTCTTTACAAAATTCGGAGGCCATAAGATGGCGGCGGGTCTGTCCATGAATGAAAAGGATATAGAAGGCTTCAGAGAGAAGATCAATGAATACTGTACCCTTACAGATGACGAAATGACGGAAAAAATGCTGATAGATATCCCGCTGCCGGTTGAATATGCTACTATGGATCTTGCAAAGGAACTCTCAAAGCTTGAACCCTACGGTAACGGTAACAGAAGACCTCTGTTTGCAAGAAAGGATCTGATACCGTACGATATAAAGGTTCTCGGCAAGAACAGAAATACCGTAAAACTCAAGTTAAGATCCGGAGACCACGCGACGGGCAGTGCGGAAGCGATCTGCTATGGAGACGGTGATGAGATAGCAGCTTCAATGAAGGAAAAGGGTAAGATCGATATAGCCTATGAGATATCGATAAACACATATATGGATAGGAGCAGTGTTCAGCTTGTGATAAAGGATTTCAGATAATTGTCCGTAAATGAACAACAGCCATTCTGAAGAATGGCTGCTGCACATTTATGAGGGGGAGATAGTGGGTGTGTCTTCAACTATCCATGTATTATTATATGTTTTAATTGTGTACAATCTGTGTGCGATGTATAAAAAGAAGATAAAAAGGGTGCATTTTTTATTAAAATGACATAAGTAAACAATAATAGAGCCCATTATGTCACAAAAAGAACGAAATGCTGTATAATAAACCGGTATCAGAAAAAATTTGAATGGAGAAGGATCATGAGATTAAGCGAACTTTTAAAAGATATCAAATATGAATGCATAAAGGGAAAGGATGACAGGGAAGTATCATGTGTTGTTTATGATTCCCGTAAGCTTTGTAAGGACTGTGTATTTGTCTGTATAAAGGGTGCCAATTTTGACGGACACTCAGCGGCACTTGAAGCGTCAAGGATGGGTGCGGCGGCTGTGATAGTAGAGCAGGATGTTGAAACAGAGGGCGATACTTCCGTTATAAAGGTTGAGAATACACGATATGCTATGGCTTTTATCGCATCTGCGTCAAACGGTGATCCTTCAAAAAGATTAAAGACTATCGGCATCACCGGTACCAAGGGCAAGACCACAACAACCTATCTTATAAAGTCGATACTTGAAAATGCGGGATATAAGGTAGGACTCATAGGCACCATAGAGGTGATCATAGGAGATAAACACATACCGGCTCTTAATACTACGCCGGAATCATATGTGATCCAGGATTATTTCAGGCAGATGGCGGATGAAGGCTGTGATGCGGTGGTTATGGAGGTTTCCTCGCAGGGACTTATGCTGCACAGGACTGCTGCCATCGATTTTGATCTTGGTATTTTTACGAATATTGAGCCCGACCATATAGGCCCTAACGAGCATACAAGTTTCGAACACTATCTTGAATGCAAGAGCATGCTCTTTAAGCAGTGCAGGGTGGGAATAGTAAACGGAGACGACAAGCATGTTGATGATGTTTTAAAAGGTCATACATGCAAGGTTGAAAAATACGGACTTAGCGACGGTAATGATCTTACGGCGAAGGATATAGAGTTTGTAAAAGGGAAGGGATATCTGGGTGTATCGTTTAAAACACAGGGCCTTATGGATATTAAGGCAGAGGCCGATCTTCCGGGTATCTTCAGCGTATATAACTGCCTGTGTGCCATAGCTGTCTGCAGGCATTTTGATATAAATGAAGAAAACATAATGAAGGCACTTAAAGGCGCAAAGGTCAAGGGACGTATAGAAATGATAAAGGTATCCGATGAATTTACCCTTATGATCGATTATGCACATAATGCAATGGCACTTGAGAGCCTGCTCACAACACTCAAGGCTTACGATCCGGGACGTCTTGTGTGCGTGTTCGGCTGCGGAGGGAACCGCTCGAAGATAAGGCGCTATGAGATGGGAGAAGTGTCGGGAAGGTTAGCCGATCTTACCGTGATAACTTCCGATAACCCGCGTTTTGAGGAGCCTCTTGATATAATAAAGGATATTGAGACGGGCATAAGTAAGACTGAAGGTAAGCACATATCGATACCTGACCGGAAGGATGCCATAAGGTATGTCATAAACAACGGACAGCCCGGGGATATAATAGTTCTGGCCGGAAAGGGACATGAGGACTATCAGGAGATAAAGGGTAAGAAATATCCTATGGATGAGAGGGTGCTCATACAGGAAATACTCGGTGAAAAATAGCATTTTTCGCTTGATTAGTGGCTTTTCTTGTGTTATATTTATGAAGTTGCAGACAACTGTGCGGTTTTGTGTTTCATAAATGGACCGACAGTTGAAAAAAAGCACGTTTGCGGATAGACAGGCCGGTGCCTTGCTCGGGTGGCCTGTAGTCGGAAGCAGACGGAAGATAAACCAAACGGAGGTAAGAAAAATGAGCGTAATTTCAATGAAGCAGTTGCTTGAAGCAGGTGTTCATTTCGGACACCAGACCAGAAGATGGAACCCTAAGATGGCTCCTTACATCTATACCGAGAGGAACGGTATCTATATCATCGATCTTCAGAAGTCGGTAGGGATGGTTGATGATGCGTACAACGCAGTAGCATCAATTGCAGAGCAGGGCGGAACGATCCTGTTCGTAGGAACTAAGAAGCAGGCACAGGATGCCGTTAAGGTAGAGGCTGAGCGCTGCGGTATGTTCTATGTAAACGAGAGATGGTTGGGCGGTATGCTCACAAACTTCAAGACTATCCAGAGCCGTATAAAGAGGCTTAAGGATATCGAGAGGATGTCTGAAGACGGAACATTCGATGTTCTTCCCAAGAAGGAAGTTATCGCACTTAAGAAGGAATGGGAGAAGCTTGAGAAGAACCTTGGCGGTATCAAGGAGATGAAGAAGATCCCCGATGCTATATTTGTAGTAGATCCCAAGAAGGAAAGGATCTGTGTACAGGAAGCTCATGCACTTGGCGTTACGCTTATAGGTATCTGTGATACAAACTGCGATCCCGAGGAGCTTGATTATGTAATACCCGGTAATGATGATGCAATAAGAGCGGTTAAGCTTATCGTTTCCAAGATGGCTGATGCTGTTATAGAGGCACATCAGGGCGAAGAGATGACAGATGATGCTATGGCAGAAGCTGCAAATGCAGCAGAAGAAGCAGAGCCTACTGATATAGAAGAGGTTGCTGCGGCAGAAGAAGCATAAACGAATAAGAATACAGGAGGAAACATAGATGGCAAACATTACAGCGGCAATGGTCAAGGAACTTCGTGAAATGACCGGCGCGGGTATGATGGATTGTAAGAAGGCTCTTAATGAGACCGATGGAGATATGGATGCTGCGGTTGAGTTCTTAAGGAAGAGCGGCGCGGCTAAGATGGAGAAGAAGGCAAGCAGGATCGCAGCAGAAGGTATCTGCCGTATAGCATGCGAAGGAAATACTGCGGTAGTTGCAGAGGTTAACTCCGAAACAGACTTTGTTGCCAAGAATGAAGTATTCCAGGAGTTCGTACAGAAGGTTGCGGATACAGCACTTAAGTCGGGACTTAACGGCGGTAAGAACGGTGAGGATGTTGCTGAACTTCTTACTAAGGACGGGCTTAATGAACTCCTTGTCGAGAAGACGGCCAAGATCGGTGAGAAGCTTTCCGTAAGACGTTTCGAGAAGGTTACCGCAGATTGCATCGCCACATATATCCATGGCGGCGGAAGGATCGGCGTTATCATAGCAGGAAGCGGAGCAAGCGATGATGCGGCCAAGGAAGCTCTTACAAACCTTGCAATGCAGGTTGCTGCAATGAGCCCTCAGTATCGTGAACGAGCTGACATCTCAGAGGCTGAACTTGCAAAGGAGAAGGAGATCACCATAGACAGTGCTCTTAATGATCCCGCTTCACTTCCGAAGCCCATTCTTAATGATGTATTTGCCAAGGCTCTTGAAGGCAACAAGTTAAATGATGCTGACAAGGCTGTATACGAAGAGAAGAAGAATGATAAGTACCTTTTCAACTTCCTTTCGGAGGAAGCAAAGGCAGCACTTGCGGCCATAGCTATGGAAGGCAAGGCAGAATATGTTGAGAATAAGATCTTCAGCGGTCTTGTAGACGGACGTATCAGCAAGCATCTCAAGGAGATATGCCTTATGGATCAGGTATATGTCAAGGCTGAGGACGGCAAGCAGAGCGTTGCAAAATATATCGAATCCGTTAATAAGGACTTAAAGGTTGTTAAGTTCGTTCGTTTCGAAGTCGGTGAAGGAATGGAGAAGAAGAACGAAGATTTCGCAGCTGAAGTTGCGGCACAGATGGCAGGCAACTAAACAGACCATACAGTTAATAATATTTAAGGGTATGACTTTGTTCATACCCTTATTTAAGTCTTATCTATGGAATCAAAGAAAAAACATAACATACAATATGACAGGATGATACAGACTCCTGTGCCCAGGCTTATCATAAGACTGGCAATACCTACAGTCTTAAGTATGATGGTGACCAACCTTTATAATGTTGTTGATACGGCATTTGTGGGACGGCTGGGCACAAGTGCGAGCGGTGCAGTGGGTATAGTATTCGGTTTTATGTCCATACTTCAGGCGATCGGCTTTACGTTCGGTCAGGGATCGGGCAGTATCATATCGAGAAGGCTGGGGGACAAGGATAGCGAAAATGCATCTGTTATCGCATCGACGGGATTCTGTCTGTCCTTTATCACTGCGATCGTTGCTTCCGTTATCTGTTATCTGTTCCTTGACAGGATAATCATGTTCCTGGGGAGCACAGAAACGATCGCTCCTTACGCCAGAACCTACATATTGTTCATCCTGGCGACAGCTCCGTTTATGGTAAGCAGTTTTACCATAAACAATGTATTAAGGTATGAAGGCAGGGCAATGCTCGGAATGATAGGACTTTTAAGCGGAGCCGTTATCAATATACTCGGAGACATGATCTTTATGTTCGGTATGGGTATGGGGATAGCAGGTGCCGGGCTTTCAACTGCACTCTCACAGGTTATAAGCTTTACGATACTGCTGGTTCCGTTTTACAAGGGACAGACACAATGCAGGCTGTCCATTTCAAACGTTAAGTTTAATGCCGCAGACATATGGGATATCATAGCGACAGGATGCCCCAGTCTGCTAAGACAGGGGTTGGGAAGCGTAACGACTATTATTTTAAATACCGAAGCTGTCGTATACGGCGATGCGGCTGTTGCGGGAATGAGCATTGTATCACGCCTGTTCTTTTTCCTGTTTTCGATAGCGATCGGCGTCGGACAGGGGTTTCAGCCGGTATGCGGTTTCTCATACGGCGCAAAGAGATACGACAGATTAAAACAGGGATTTAAGTTCACTGTTATGCTGTCGGAAGTGTTAATGATAGTCCTCGGAGCGATACTGTATATTAAAGCACCGTATTTCGTGAAGCTCTTAAGGGATGATCCGGAAGTTGTTGAAGTTGCGGTAAGGGCACTAAGGCTTCAGTGTATAGCGGTCCTTTTCCTGCCGCTTGCCATGAACACGGAAATGCTGATGCAGTGTACGGGGCAGAAGCTTGCGGCCTCTCTTTTATCGATGATGAGAAACGGCCTCATTTTTATTCCCGTGTTATTGATACTTGCACGTATACGAGGTATATCGGGGATACAGGAAGCACAGCCGCTTGCGTATGTTATAGGCTTTTTCCCCGGTGCTACGGCCGCATATATGTTTTTCGGAAAATTAAATAACAGTGACGAACGTGATAAGACCCGGGAATCAGATTAATATAACGCGCGATATGAAAGAACCGCGCAGGATGAAAAAGTTTAAGATCCGCTTACAAAATGAAAGGGAAATATATGAAGATCAGGGTTATAAACGGACCAAACATAAATATGTTGGGAATAAGGGAACCGGATATTTACGGAAGGACCACTTATGAAGATCTTGTAAGGCTGATAGAGCAGCACGCA
>JAFSZZ010000086.1 GCA_017458765.1 Lachnospiraceae bacterium
GCTTCGGGCGACCTTGCTCAATACACCGAGCTTAACGGCAACATAGTATCCGATACCGTCAGGGAGTACTACTCAAGGGTTGACTCAAGGATAGGAAAAGTTCTTGTAAAGGAAGGCGACTATGTTAAGAAGGGCGATCTTCTGATAAGCTATGATGAAGAAGATCTGAAGCTTAAGACAGAACTGGCAAAAGCCAATGCAAGTTCCAAGGACGAAAGTCTCAACGGCAGACTCTCGGCTGACAGCAGGATGGCCGGAATGTATGCGGAAGCTTCCTCGGCAATGTCCTCCCTCGACAACGATATAGCGATGTATCAGGCAGAGATCGACAGGCTTGATGCGCAGATAATATCCGCCAAGGCAGCCCTTGCAAACGAAGGAGCAAGACTCCAGGTCTCTCTTATAGATCATGCGGACGATAAGGCGAATGCAGACCTTGACGATAACGATATCCTCTCCGATAACTATAACAGGATACAGAAAGACATACAGTATAATGCCTACGAACAGAATTACAATTCACAGATACTCAGCATGGAGCAGCTGAAAAACGAATACTCTGTTCTCCTTGCCGACTGCAAGCAGAGACGTTCCGAGATGTTCAGCCAGAAGAACAGCACCTTTTCCTCTCTCATGACCGACAAGGATAAAGAGGCTCTTGAACTCGAGCGCACTTCCTATGAGCTTACGAACGAAGACATCATGCACGATCTTGAAGCGGCAGCCGAAGGCATAAAGGCAGATTTTGACGGAATAGTCACTGAAATAAACACAGCGGAAGACGTAAGGGTATCGGCAGGCATGAAGCTTCTTACACTTGAATCTTCCGATGATATAGCGGTAAGATTCAACGTGAACAAATACGATATAGATGCCCTGAGCGAAGGCCAGGAAGCAAACGTTAAGATAAGGAGCAAAAATTACACCGGCAAGGTATCAAGGATAGACAGGATGACAGGGCGCGGCTCATCCGACAGCGCAAATGTGGGTGTCGAGATAAAGCTTGATGAGCCCGACAGCGATATAATCTTAGGGCTTGAAGCGAAGGCCTTCGTAAATACCGCGGCACTTAACAATGTCCTCACGGTCGCAGTCGACGCGCTTTGCGAGGAGGAAGAAGGAACCTTCGTTTTTGTGGCAAGGGACGGTAAGGCCGTAAAGGTACCCGTAGTGACCGGAGTTAAGAACGAAGATATCGTGGAGATCGTATCGGGCCTCAGTGAAGGTGATATCGCAATCTGGAACGATACCGAGGAACTCACTGACGGGATGAGCATCAGATTTGAGAACAAGGGAGCATCAGACAGATAATGAGTGAAAAAAAAGTGATCCTTAAGGCTTCGGATCTTTCAAAAACCTTTTCAAACGATACGGTACAGCAGCATGTTTTAAAGAACTTAAACCTGTCTGTGTATAAGGGTGATTTTACCGTGATAATGGGCAATTCGGGCTCCGGGAAGAGTACCCTTCTGTATTCATTATCGGGAATGGACCGGCCGACCATAGGCACCATCACCTACTACACCGGGAATGAACCGGACACGGAAGTTACCGAAATATCGAAGTTCAGCAACGACAAGCTCGCAGTGTTCAGACGCGATCATGTAGGCTTCGTTTTCCAGCAGAATTACTTAAATGACAGCATGAGCGCGCTTGATAACATCATGGTATGCGGGCTTTTGCGCAATAAAGACAGGAAGGCGCTTGCCGAAAAAGCAAAAACCCTGCTCAAAAAGGTCGAGATCGGTGAAGGCGACTGGGATAAATTCCCGACTCAGATGTCCGGCGGCCAGCAGCAGAGGGTTGCCGTTGTGCGCGGTGTCATCAACAGTCCCGAAGTCTTATTTGCCGATGAACCTACCGGTGCACTTAACTCCCAGAATACGGAAAACGTGCTCAATATCCTCTCAGAGCTAAACAGCGAGGGGCAGAGCATCGTCATGGTCACCCATACGCTTGCAGCCGCCGAGCGTGGGAGCAGGATCATCTATCTTGCGGACGGTGTGATCTTTAATGAGATCGAACTCGGACCCTATCTCGGCGATTACCGCGATCAGAATAATCCCAACCTTGACAAGGCCAGGGCTCGTCACGTGATGCTTAAAAATTTCCTTCAGGATATGGGGTGGTAGGATGTACAGATATTTCTTTATCGCCAAAAATAACATGAGAAAGCAGAAGGGTGATATGATAACCTTCTTCTTTCTTACTGCCATAGCATCCCTCCTCATTTTCATAAGCCTGTCATTTCTTGCGGGAACCGGAAACGTCATAGATACAGCCAAGGATGATTTAAACGGCGCCGATATCCTGATCCTTTTTTCCGGAGACAAGATCTCGGAAGAAAAAGTCCGTGAGATAATACAGGGTAATGTCTGGCTTGACGGTTATGAAGCAAACCGGTATTTGAACGCAAGTTCCAAGTACAGGAAAAAAGGCGAAAAAACATGGACCGAATATCCCTTCAACATCTGCTGTTATGAGGACGAAAGGAAGATCCAGAAGATAAGCTGTAAAACGAAGGGTCTTGTCGGAAATAAGACGATCTTTCCCGTTTCCTTAAGCACCTCCTATAAGATCGGTGATATCCTTCAGCTTAAGATAGGTGATAATATCTATGATCTTGAAGTTGCGGGTTTTAACGAGGATAACCTCTATTGTTCTTCGATGAATATGGGGACTTATCTGATCTTCGTATCCGAAAGATACTATAATGAGATACTTTTTGAAAATCCCAATTCACTTGCCGAAGAAAAGCATATAAAGACCATGCTCACAAACACGGCAAGAAAAAAACATATCGATACATATACCCTTACCGATGAGATATATAATGAATACATGGACTGGTATGCGGATTACAGGTCCACGCACTCCGGTTATGAATCGGCAGGCATGAACCTTCTGCCTTCGGATCTTATGAAGACTGCATCAATGATCCTTCCGTTTATCTTCATTGCACTAGTACTTGTATTCGCACTCATCATATTTGTGATCGCTGTCGTTATAATAAACTTCAGCGTCAAGAATTTCATAATGACCAATATGAGGAATACGGCGATAATGGAAGCCTCGGGATATACGGTGCGCGAACTTGTGATCATCCTGTTGTTCCAGCTCCTCATAGTTGCGGCCGCAGGCTCCGCGGCAGGGGTCTTGGAAGGCGCCGCCCTGCTTGACAAGCTTAAGGTGATAATACTCATAACCCTCGGCCTTACCTATAACCAGCCGATAAACCCGGTCATTTCCGTCTCCGTGATCGCCGGGACCTGTTTAGCGATCACTCTGCTGACGCTCGTACTCGGCCGCGAATATAACAAGGTAAGCGTTCTTGATGCATTAAGGGGTGGTATCAATACCCATAATTTCAAAAAGAATTATTTTGCCTTCGACAAAACTTCCCTTCCGGTCGCGGTAACCCTCTCACTTAAGGAGACCTTCGGAAAGTTTAAGAGCCAACTCGGAATAATCTTCATCATGTGCATCCTTACCATATCAACCATGGTCGGATTCGGTATGGTCGATTCCTATGGCAGGGACGAGGAAGGCATAATAAATCTGGGCGGATTTATCATGTCTGATGCAGTTGTTACCGGCGATTCACTCATGGCAGACAATATAGCGGCAATGAGCACCGTTTCGAATGTCTACAGGGATATATGGCTGGGCTTTAATTTCTATAACGGCAAAAACATGCAGAGCATAACCACAAGGGGATTTTCCGATACCTCCGATATACGCGGCGGCGGTATAATAGAGGGCAGATGGCCCGCGCACCCCAACGAAGTGATGTTTGCGACAAATGCCGCGTCAAGGCTTAATGTAACGGTCGGGGATTCCGTGACCATAAAGAACTCTCATGCCGAGGAATCCTATATCGTCTGTGGATTGTGCCAGACGATGAACAACATGGGAATGATGGCTTTTATGACAATGGACGGCATGCAGAAGATGGCTCCGATAAGCGATCTTAGCTGTAACATAAATATCGATCTGAAAAAAGGAAAGGATTTTTCCGATTTTGAAAAAGAATTCAAAGATGTTTACCCTGATGTCGAGATCACGAATGTGAATGAGAGCATCAAGAGTACCATCGGCATGGTAACATCGGGGATCAGGGCCGTGGCAATGCTTATAGCCGCTCTTACAATACTGATAGTTGCCTTTGTGGAATCCCTGATAATCAGGACTCATATCACCAGGCAGTGGCGTGACATGGGAGTCAGCA
Organism: Lachnospiraceae bacterium; assembly: GCA_017458765.1. Lineage (GTDB taxonomy): Bacteria > Bacillota > Clostridia > Lachnospirales > Lachnospiraceae > UBA2868. The sequence continues at coordinate 4,229 of JAFSZZ010000086.1, forward strand.
AGGCATTGGGCTTTACGTCGGGACAGCTCATCTTACAGACCGTGCTTTCCAACCTTCCCGCCATACTCATCGGCATAGGGACCGGGCTTCTGTTTTCCCCGCTTGCCACTTCAAAGGCCATGACAGCGATATTTTCGATATTCGGTTTCAGAAAAGCCGGTACCGTTATAAGACCCGGATCCTACCTGCTTGCCTTCATCCTTATCTGCGGTGTTGCGATCATAACAAGCGCACTTATCGGAAGAAGGATAAAGTCCTTAGAACCCGTCAAGATGATAACCGAAGAGTGAAACCTTGTGATATAATATTAAGAAACGGAGGTTTCAGATGCATTACAACTGTCTTATAGTCGATGATGAAGAAGAGCTTGCAAAAATGACGGCGGAATACTTCCGTATGTTTGATGTGAGCACGGAATACGTATGCAGCAGCGCCGACTGTTATAAATTCCTTGAAAACAATACTGCCGACCTGATCCTCCTTGATATAAACTTAGGGGACGGGTCGGGTTTTGACTTATGCAAGAAGCTCCGTACCGACATGCAGCTCCCCATCCTTTTTATCAGCGCAAGACAGAGCGATGATGATGTGCTTGTGGCCCTGAGCATCGGCGGGGATGATTATGTAAAAAAACC
>JAFSZZ010000087.1 GCA_017458765.1 Lachnospiraceae bacterium
CAACAATGTAGTATCGGAAGGTACCGGTAAGTCGGCAAGACCGGCGGGTTACAGGATCGGCGGCAAGACGGGTACGGCAGAGAAATATCCCAGAGAAAAGAAAAATTACGTCGTTTCATTTATCGGGTTTGCCCCGGCGGATGATCCCCAGATAGTTATTTATACCGTAATAGATGAGCCGAATGTTCCGAGCCAGGCTTCTGCACGTTATGCGACACTCCTGACCAGGGACATCCTGACAGAGGTGCTCCCTTATATGCATGTGTTCATGACTGAAGAGCTGAGTGAGGAAGAGAGGGCGGAACTCTCCGAGGCAGCGCTTACTTTTGCGCGGTCATCCGATAAATCGCTCAGTGAAAATGAACTGGATGAGGAAAATGCAGGAGAAGATGGCGAAACGGAAAATGAAGGAGCGCAGGGTGCGGATGATTCGGTGATCACCTTTGAGGAGCAGGAGATCACCGGGCAGGAGCCGGAAGAAGGTAAAAGGGAATTCGCGACAGACCCCGAAACCGGTTATCTGATAGATCCCACCGACGGAGCGCTTTTGGATCCGGATACGGGCCGGCCGGTTGACCCGTCGGTATCGGATCTTGAATAAAAATGACGGTGTTCCGTTTAAATTATTTGATATTTATAAAAAATAGTATATACTATATTTTGTATGCGTATGCGCCGCCGTTACAATATATCGGCCTGTCGTACGCGCCGGATAGTTAAATCAATGAACAGTTATGGATCAAGTGAGGAAGAAATATGGATATGAATGTTCTGTGGGCGCTTATCATAGCCTTTGCCCTGACTGCCGTTATGGGTCCTTTTGTCATCCCCTATCTGCATAAGCTTAAGGTCGGACAGACCGTAAGGGATGATGGGCCGGAGAGCCACCTTAAGAAGAACGGGACTCCGACAATGGGCGGAATAATGATAATAGCTGGCATGCTCTTAACCTCGCTGCTTTATGTCAGGGATTATCCGGATGTAATTCCGGTACTGATGATGACTGTGGGTTTCGGCCTTGTGGGATTCATCGATGATTACGTTAAGGTTGTCCTTAAACGTGCTATGGGGCTCAGGGCGTGGGAAAAGCTGTCTCTCCAGTTCGTGGTAACCGCGATATTTGCTTACTACATGGTTAAAGTTGCCGGCGTCAGCATGGAACTGATAATACCTTTTACGGATGGAAATACGGTGGATATAGGCTGGGCGGCGATACCGCTGCTCTTTCTTGCTACTCTCGGAACCGTGAACGGTTCGAATTTTACGGACGGACTTGACGGACTTGCCTCTTCTGTGACAGCGGTGATAGCGGCATACTTTGGCCTCATTGCCATAATAGAGGGCAGCGGTGTTGCTCCCGTGGCACTTGCGCTTATAGGGGCACTTATGGCGTTCCTATTATATAATGTGCATCCGGCAAGCGTGTTTATGGGCGACACCGGATCTTTGGCACTCGGAGGTTTTGTAGTGGCTGCCGCATACATGCTGAGGATGCCGATATTTATACTTATTGTTGCGTTCATATATTTTGTGGAAGTCCTTTCGGTCATGATACAGATAGGATATTTTAAGATATCGGGTGGAAAGAGAGTATTTAAGATGGCTCCCATCCACCATCATTTTGAACTGTGCGGCTGGTCGGAGACGAAGGTTGTGGCAGTGTTCACGATAATAACGGTATTACTTTCCGTTATAGGTTTTATGGCATATTAAGCGGGTGGATGAGAAATGGATAGAAACAGGATTCTTGTTGTCGGGACCGGTCTTAGCGGTATAAGTGCGTGTGATCTTCTGACTTCGAACGGAGAGAGCTGCGTGCTTTTTGATTCAAACGATAAGCTTGAAAAGCAGGCGGTCGAGGCCAAACTCAGGGATACAAAGGATGTGGAGATCTGTTTTGGAGAACTTCCCGATGAAATATACGGTTCGATCTCTCTTGCGGTATTAAGCCCGGGAGTTCCGGTGGATTCGGCCTTTGTAGTGGACCTTAAGGAAAGGGGGATCCCCGTTATAGGAGAAGTCGAGCTTGCATACAGATATGATAAGGGCTCTGTGATCGCAATAACGGGAACGAACGGAAAGACAACAACCACTGCACTTACGGGTAAGATCATGTCTGACTATCATGACAGGGTTTTTGTTGTCGGAAATATAGGAAATCCTTATACCAGGGAAGTGTCCGCTTCCGATGCCGGGTCGGTTTCGGTTGCCGAGATAAGCAGTTTCCAGCTCGAAACGATAGTTGATTTCAAGCCGCATGTCAGCGCGATCCTTAATATAACCCCCGATCATCTTAACAGACATCACACACTTGAAAAGTATATAGAAGTGAAAGAGGCGGTCTGCATCAATCAGACGAAGGAAGACTATGTGATATTGAATCACGAGGATGAGGAACTGCGTGATTTTGCCGGGAGAACTACCGCAACTCCCGTGTTCTTCAGTTCGGCGGTAAGGCTACGGGATGGGTTTTATTTCGCGGACGGAGCCATATACATATCTGAAAAAGGTGTATCAAAGAAGTTGATCGAAGCGGATGAGATGAATATAATCGGTCTTCATAATATGGAGAATGCGATGGCTGCCATAGCGATAGCGCATGTTTCCGGCGTACCGATGGACAGCATACTTAAGTCGGTACGGGAATTCAAAGCCGTGGAACACCGCATAGAATTTGTGGCAGAGAAGAACGGTGTAAGATACTACAATGATTCCAAGGGTACAAATGTCGATGCCGCGATCAAGGGTATAAAAGCCATGAACAGGCCGACTTATCTGATTGGAGGGGGATATGACAAGGGGTCTGAGTATGACGAGTGGATAGAGGCATTTGACGGCAAGGTTAAGAAACTTGTCCTGATAGGCGCCACAAGGAACAAGATAGCGGAATGTGCCAGGAAGCACGGCTTTAATGATTATGAATTTGCCGAATCCTTTAAGGATGCGTTCGATATATGCGCCGCCAATGCAAAGGAAGGTGATTGCGTATTGCTTTCTCCTGCCTGCGCCAGCTGGGGTATGTTTGACAACTATGAGCAGAGGGGCAATATTTTCAAGGAGTATGTAAATGACCTATGAGTGACGTAAGGGGTCGCCGTAAAAAAAATAAAGATAAGACTTTTTTTGATTATACAATGCTGTTCATTGTTCTTTTTCTTTTGTGCTTTGGGCTCGTAATGCTCTACAGCGTCAGTTCATACGAGGCGTCGCTTGATTTCGGGGATTCGGCCTATTATCTTAAGAAGCAGGCTCAGGCAACGCTGTTTGGGCTTGTACTTATGTTTGTTGTCATGATGGTGGATTATCATATTTGGCGGAAACTCGCGGTTCCTGCATATCTTGTATCGGCCGGTCTGATCCTTATGGTCCTGACTCCTCTCGGATATGAGGTAAATGGTGCGAGACGCTGGCTGAATGTAGGTATTTCACTGCAGCCTGCAGAGGTTGCCAAGGCAGGAATGATAGTGTTCTTTGCCGCCTATGTCTGCAAGATAGGCAGAAATGTCCAGACACTTAAGGGTGTTGTCAAGACGCTTCTTCTGGGTGTTCCCATCTCGGCCCTGGTCCTAACGATCACCGAGAATTTAAGTACGGCGATCATAATATTCGGTATTATCTTTATGATGGTGTTTGTTGCAACACCTAATTACAAGGAGTACTTTATTTTGGGATTTTCGCTGTTTGCAGTAGCGGCAGTGTTTGTTCTCCTTGTAAAAAAAGGAGTTTTGACTTCCGAACAGTCATACAGATTCGGCCGGATAGAGGCCTGGCTTAATCCCGAGGCTTATGCGAGTACAACGGGATTCCAGACGCTTCAGGCCTTGTATGCCATAGGTTCGGGAGAGGTGTTCGGCAAGGGACTCGGACAGAGCATGCAGAAGCTTGGCTTTATACCGGAGGCACAGAACGATATGGTCTTTTCGATCATATGCGAGGAACTGGGGCTTTTTGGAGCTGGTGCCGTGCTTCTTATGTTTCTGATACTGATATGGCGCTGCCTTGTTGTGGCAAATAATGCTGAGGATATGTACGGGGCGCTGATAGTGGTGGGAGTTATGGCGCATATATCACTTCAGGTCATACTTAATGTGGCGGTTGTGACAAATACGATACCTAATACCGGTATAACGCTTCCGTTTATAAGCTACGGTGGTTCGGCTGTTGTGTTCCTTCTGATAGAGATTGGCCTGGTATTCAGTGTGGCGCGTCGGATCAAGCTTAGAAATTCGGGAGAATAAGGGGTGACTATGGCTGTAGATTACTCGGCTGATCCCGACAAGAAGAGCGGACTGGGATTGTTGATAGGCCTGCTGATCACAATACTCATAGTATGCATGGCGATAATCGTTATTAAGACCAGGTTCACGATCACGTCGGTTGATATAACGGGAAATGAACATTATACGGCAGAGCAGATAGAGAACCGTGTCCTTGCAGGAAAGTACGGACATAATTCCATATATCTGTATCTCAAGGGCAGATTCGGCAAGGCGGATGAAGTGCCCTTCATAGAGAAAATGGATGTGGAACTCCTGTCGCCGACCGCAGTCAAGATACGTGTATATGAAAAGGCGGTTGCCGGTTATGTTGAATACCTGGGGCACTACCTGTATTTTGATAAGGATGGGATCGTGGTAGAGAGTTCCAACGAGAAGGTTGCGGGTATACCGTTCGTTACGGGGCTTGATTTTGATCATATCACTCTGCATGAGAAGCTGCCCATAGATCGTGAAGAGATATTCAAGCTGATCTTAAACATCACACAGCTTCTGACAAAATACAAGCTGAACACGGATAAGATATATTTTGACAAAAACTATAATATTACACTCTATTTCGGTGACGTCAGGGTTTATCTGGGAACAAGCGATCATATAGATGAGAAGATCAACAGGCTTCGGTTTATTTTGCCGGAACTGACGGCGCGCTCCGGAGTGCTCCATATGGAGAATTATACAGGCGAGGGTGACAAGTTTACTTTTACAAACGATTAAAGCAAAATATTGTAAATGTGCGAAAAAAAAGTATTGATATTTACATAAAATGATTATATTATTGTATGTGAGTGTGGAGAAATTTATAAAAAGGGAGGGGCGTCATTTTGCTGGAAATTAAAACTGATGTAATGGAAGCGGCAGCCAAGATCCTTGTCGTAGGGGTTGGCGGTGCCGGTAATAACGCAGTAAATCGAATGGTAGAGGAACAGATAAGCGGTGTCGAGTTCCTTGGAGTTAATACAGATAAGCAGGCCTTGCAGATGTGTAAGGCACCCAGGTTATTACAGATCGGTGACAAGCTGACGCAGGGACTCGGATGCGGTGCTCAGCCCGAGATAGGTGAGAAGGCAGCTGAGGAAAGTGCCGAAGATATAGCAAATGCCATAAGGGGCGCACATATGGTATTCGTAACATGCGGAATGGGAGGCGGAACCGGTACGGGAGCTGCTCCCGTTATAGCGCGTTTGGCCAAGGAGCAGGGTGCTCTGACTGTCGGAGTTGTCACGAAGCCTTTCAGATTCGAAGCAAAGACGCGTATGCAAAATGCTCTTGGAGGCATCGAGAAACTTAAGCAGAACGTTGATACACTCATAGTCATTCCCAATGATAAACTTTTGGAACTTGTTGACAGAAGGACTACGATGCCGGATGCACTTAAGCTTGCGGACGAAGTACTTCAGCAGTCGGTACGCGGAATCACCGATCTTATCAATGTTCCCTCACTCATTAATCTTGACTTTGCCGATGTTAAGACAGTCATGGAGAACAAGGGTATCGCCCATATCGGTATTGGTGTTGCCAAGGGTGATGACAAGGCCATAGAAGCCGTTAAGCAGGCTGTCAACAGTCCTCTTCTTGAGACAACGATACAGGGCGCGAGCCATATCATAGTTAATATTTCAGGTGAGATCACACTTCTTGATGCGGATGATGCCGTATCGTTCGTAAGGGATCTTACAGGTGATGATGTCAATCTTATCATGGGTGCTCAGTGCGATGACAGAGATCCCGATACATGTACCGTTACGGTTATCGCGACAGGTATAGATGAGAGCAGGATACCCAAGCCGGATGCACGTCCCGCAGCTGCAGGACTTGCTTCGGGCGGAATGAGGAACTTCACAGGTTCCAAGGCATATCAGCAGAGGCAGTTTGTTTCGCCTAATGCAGGTATGGGAATGGCTCCCAATCAGAATCCTGCAATGACAGGAAACATAGGGCTTAATCCCGGAATGGGTACACAGCAGCTTGGCGGCATGACCGCTCCTCTGAATGCGGGAATGGGTGTTCCTCAGAACACTATGGGTATGAACGGTGCACCTCAGTTCGGAACACAGAATACGGCCGCACCGTATAATTTCCAGAATACACAGATGAACATGAATCCTGCGATGGGACAGACAGGAGCTATGCCGGGTCAGACGGGCGCAATGCAGGTACAGCCGATCCCCGGAGTTACTCAGAATACCGCTCCCACACCGGAGCCTACCACTTTCGGAGGCGGTTTAAGAGGCGTTTCACCTCTTACCAGCAGGGTTGAATCAAGGCAGATAAAGATACCGGATTTCCTTAAGAGATAAACCGGATCTGTTGACGGATATTTAATGATGCACAAAAATCGAGCGGGCATGGCCTGCTCGATTTTATGATATCGAGCGGAGGATATTTGCCGTGGAGGACATGATAGATAAAAATGATATTCTCTCGTTTGCCCATTATAAAAAGGGCAGACCGTTTACGGGAAGCTTTAAGGGGATGCGCTACCGTATAGTGATGGAGAAAGCCGCCGATGAGGATGATACCGATAAGTTCCGGGTGGACACCTGGCCTGAACCGCTGTGTTTTGAGAAGACGAAGGAAGACATGATCACTACCCAGAGGTTTTCTTTTACGGAAGATGGATATGATGATGTTATAAGGTATCTGAACGAGATGAAAGGCAGTTACAAGATATAGGCTTTTTTTAAAGTTTAACTCAGTATTTAGGGTTGACATAATTCCAAACAATAAGTTATATTTAGTATGGTGCAAAAAGGGGATGCACAAATAATAAGAGAGGGGAATAAAGTATGAAATGTCCATTTTGCGGTTATGAGAACACAAGGGTTATTGACAGCCGTCCTGCGGAGAACGACAACTCCATAAGGAGAAGAAGGGTGTGTGATGAGTGTGATAAGCGTTTCACCACCTATGAGAAGATCGAGACTATACCGCTCATCGTCATCAAGAAGGATAATAACAGGGAGGCATATGACCGTACCAAGATAGAGGCCGGAGTTTTGAGAGCATGCCACAAGCGTCCTGTACCCGCATCATCGATCACACAGCTTATAGATGAAGTTGAGACGGAAGTATTTAATTACGAAGACAAGGAGATACCGAGTGAAGTTATCGGTGAACTCGTAATGAACAAGTTAAAGGATCTGGATGCTGTCGCTTACGTAAGATTCGCTTCGGTATATCGCGAGTTTAAGGACATTAATACATTCATGGACGAACTTAAGAAAGTTCTTAATTAAATTTTATATACAACTAAATATTAATGAAGAGGAGATAACACGATGAGAAAAAGGTTGGTTTCTATTCTTACAGTGTTACTGACACTGACTATTGCACTGAGCGGATGCGCAGGCAGAAAGGCAGGTGATTCTTCAAAGATAGTCGTTGGGATACCTCAGGATCTTGAAGACAGTCTTGACCCACACAAAGCAGTTGCGGCAGGAACCAGAGAGGTGTTGTTCAACGTATTCGAGGGCTTGTTGAAGCCCGATGAGAATGGAGAGCTCATTCCTGCTGTTGCTGAGAGCTATACCGCTTCCGAAGACGGACTTGTTTATACGTTTAAGCTTCGGGATGGTGTAAAGTTTCATAACGGGAACCGCGTAACGGCAGAGGATGTTAAATACAGCATAGAAAAGAGTGCCGGTATGACGGGAGAGGAATCCCTCATAGCGGCATTTTCAAACATCAAAGAGGTCAACATCACGGATAAGGATACTGTTGAGATAGTCCTTAATGAGAGGGATGTTGATTTCCCGGCGTATATCGCTTCGGTAGGAGCAGCTGTTATCCCTGCGGATAATGCAAATCCCGATACCATGCCGGTGGGAACGGGCCCGTACAAATACGTATCACGTTCGCCGCAGGAAAATATCATCATGACCAGGTTTGACGATTACTGGGGAGAGCCGGCCCATATAGCCAATGTTGAGTTCAGGATAGAGGCCAATAATGATGCGATGATACTTGCCTTGAAGGGCGGTACCATCGATATGTGCGCGCGCATATCTGCGTCACAGACAAGCCAGCTGTCAAATACGTTTACGGTATATGAAGGAAGTATGAACCTGGTTCAGGCTCTGTATCTTAATCATAATGTTGCGCCTTTTGATGATATAAGGGTAAGGCAGGCACTGTGCTATGCAGCGGATAAGCAGGAGATAATAGACATTGCTTTTGACGGCAAGGGTTCACCGCTCGGATCTTCGATGTTTCCGGCATTTGGCAAGTATTTCATGCCGGAACTTACCGATACATACACTCCGGATCTGTCAAAGGCCAGGGAACTTCTGAAGGAAGCGGGATATCCCGACGGTTTCGATATGACCATAACCGTTCCTTCGAATTATCAGCCTCATGTTGATACGGCACAGGTTCTCGTGGAGCAGTTCAAGAGGATAGGAGTTAATGCGACCATCCAGCAGGTTGAGTGGAACACCTGGCTGAGCGATGTTTATGCCAACCGGCAGTATGAGTCGACCGTGATAGGAGTCGACGCATCACAGCTTACCGCAAACGCAATGCTGGGAAGGTTTTATTCAAAGGCAGAGGATAATTTTACCAATTATTCCAATCCTGAATATGATAAACTGTTCGAAGAAGCTCAGGTCACGATCGATGACGATAAGAGGACTGAACTGTACAAGAAGATGGAGACATTGCTTGCCGAGGACGCAGCAAATGTTTATATACAGGATATGGCTGAGTTCGTCCCGCTTGCAGGGAAACTTGACGGATATGTTTTCTATCCGCTTTATGTGCAGGATATAGCGAAGTTGTATTTTAAGGAACAGTAAGATATTATTGGTTCAAAATAAAAAATACGGAGGACAGGCATGAGATATATCGGAAAGAAGCTGATCACCATGCTGGTGACGGTTCTGATTGTCACGCTGCTTGTCTTCTTCGCTTTCAGGGTGATCCCGGGAGATCCGGCGGTAAATATGCTGGGTATCAAGGCAACACCCGAGAAGGTGGAGAGATTAAGAGAGCAGATGGGACTTAACCGTCCCCTTATAATAAGATATCTTGAATGGCTTAAGGACTTCTTTTTCGGAGATATGGGAAAATCTTACTCCTACGGAAGTTCCGTGAGTGACATGCTTAAGAGTAAGATACCGATAACGGTGGCTCTTACTCTGATCTCGTTTCTGTTTGTGATCGCGATCGCGATACCGCTCGGGATACATACGGCGAAGCATGAAGATAAGTGGTATTCGAAGGTTCTGGATGTGCTGAACCAGATAATGATGTCGGTCCCGCCGTTCTTTATCGGGATGCTGCTCACTTATCTGTTCGGTATCATATTAAGATGGTTTACTCCCGGAGGATATGTAAGCTACAGGGACAGCTTTGCGGGGTTTATTTCATATCTTATATTGCCTTCCCTTGCAATAGCCATTCCCAAGGCGGCAATGACAAACAAGCTTCTAAAGAGTTCACTTCTTAAGGAGAGCAGGCTTGATTACGTAAGGACGGCATACAGCAGAGGGAATTCCACAAGTGAGGTGCTGTACAAGCATGTTCTAAAGAATGCGATGATACCCGTGATAACCTTCCTCGGGATGACACTTGCGGATATTGTTGCGGGTTCGCTTATAGTTGAACAGGTATTCTCGATACCCGGTATCGGGAGGCTGCTCATCACGTCCATCTCGAACCGTGATTACCCGGTCGTCCAGGCGATAATAACGATCATAGCCTGCATCGTTATTTTGAATAATTTCATTGTGGATGTACTGTACAAGATGATAGATCCGAGGATCAGCAGATAATGAACAGGAAGATAAGGGAAAATTTTAAATTATATACAGGTATGCTGATATCCGGACTGATGCTCATCCTTGCGGTCATAGGACTTAAGTTCACCCCATACGATCCCAATGAAATGGATGTATCGTCAAGACTTGCCGGCATATCCATGGCTCATGTCATGGGATGCGATAATTTCGGAAGGGATATCTTCAGCAGGATACTTGCGGGTATCGGTACTACCATGACGGTTGCGGTGGGAACCGTGTTCATCGGGATAGTATTAGGTACCGTGGTAGGTGCGCTTACCGGATATTACGGAGGACGCGTAGACGAGATACTTATGAGGTTTAATGATGCGGTCCTTGCCTTTCCGGCACTTTTGCTCGCCCTTGTGTTCATAAGCGTTATGGGGCCCGGAAAGTATAATGTCATGACTGCTCTTGGAATACTCTTTGCTCCTGGATATGCGAGGATAATAAGAGGAGAGTTTTTAAGATGCAGGAATCTTGATTATGTGCAGAGTGCCAAGCTGATGGGGGCGGGTGACATGAGGATAATGTTCGTGCACATCCTGCCAAACGCATTTCAGGTAATGCTTTCAACCATAGCGATAGGCTTTAATAATGCGGTGCTTGCGGAAGCTGGGATGAGCTTTTTGGGCATCGGTGTCCAACCGCCTGATCCGAGCCTTGGGCTCATGCTTTCGGAGGCGCAGTCGTATCTGTTCGTAAGACCGGGCTATGCGATATGTACGGGTATAGCCATAGTACTGTTGATACTCGGTTTTTCCATGCTCAGTGAGGGACTTGAGAATAATGCTTGATGTTATCGATCTTAACATTGAATTTCATGACCATATAACGCCGGAGACGGTTGTCTATGATTTTGATCTGCATCTTGATGAAGGTGAGATAGTGGGGATCGTAGGCGAGTCGGGCTCTGGGAAGTCGATGTCGGCGCTTGCCATAGCGGGTCTTTTGTCGCGTAAGCATATGAAGAAACGGGGACAGATACTGTTTGACGGGGTGGATCTGCTCACATGCAGCCGTGAGACCCTGAGGAAATATCAGGGCAATGATATAAGCATGGTATTCCAGGAACCGATGACGAGCCTTAATCCGGTCAAAAAGATAGGCTGGCAGGTCGGAGAGAGCCTGAGGATACATACGGCTCTTACGGATGATGAGATCCGTAGCAGAGTGCTCAAAATGCTTGAAAAAGTCGAACTTCCGGATCCTGAGGACGTATATGACAAGTACCCCCACGAACTGTCGGGAGGAATGAGGCAGAGAGTGATGATAGCTGCGGCCCTCATATGCGAGCCCAAGATCCTCATAGCTGATGAACCGACGACGGCTCTCGATGTTACCGTTCAGGCACAGATAATAAAGCTCTTAAAGAGGATAAATGAGAAGACAGGCACGGCGATACTGTTTATATCCCATGACTTAAGCGTGGTCCGTATGCTGTGCAGCCGCGTGCTTGTGATGTATCACGGAAGGGTTGTTGAGTCCGGAGACGTTAATGAGGTTTTTGACAATCCGAAAGAGGATTATACGAAGAGGCTTATAAGTGCCATTCCCAGGATGGAGAAATTAAGGCTCTGAATCAGCCGGCAGTTTGGAGATTTATATGAACGGATCTTTTGATGAGAAAAAAGCGGATACGGATGTGATCCTTAAGGTATCGGGACTTAATGCATATTACAGGGATAGGGATAAGGCCGGGATCTTTACCGGAAACGGAGCAAGGAAACAGATACTTAAGAATGTATCGTTTGAGATAAGAAGCGGTGAGATAGTAGGCCTTGTAGGAGAGAGCGGTTGCGGAAAGTCGACGCTTGCAAAATGCATTCTCGGGATCGTGAAGGATCACGACGGCAGGATAGAGCATGCCAGTACTGGAGCCCAGATGGTGTTCCAGGATCCGTACGGTTCGCTCAATCCCGCAAAGACTGTCGGGTGGATACTGGAAGAACCACTTAGGATAAGGGGAGAACTAAAGGATCCCGACCGCAACAAAAAAGTCTCTGAGATGATACACCTGGTAGGTCTTGATGACAGTTATCTTACAAGAAGACCGAATGAACTCTCGGGAGGACAGCGCCAGAGGATATGCATAGCGCTTGCGCTTATGACAGAGCCTAAGCTGATCATAGCGGATGAACCGGTTTCGGCACTTGATGTCACGGTGCAGGATCAGATACTTAAGCTGCTCCTTAAGCTGAACAGGGAACTTGGGATCGCTATTTTGTTTATCTCACACGATCTTAAGGTGGTTTATTCCGTATGCAGCAAAGTCATGGTCATGAAGTCGGGAGAGATAGTGGAACAGGGTACCGATGATGAGATATATCATGACCCTAAACATCCCTATACCAAACAGCTTCTGGCATCGGTGATAAGCGCCTGAGAAAATGAAAACAGTAAACCCGTATGAGGATGGATGATATGTTTGAGGCATTTTTCCCGGATGAGTGTATCGGTTCCGCATATGATATAGATTATGAGAGCCTTTACGAACAGGGATATCGGGGCATAATCTATGATATCGATAATACGCTGGTACCTCATGATGCGCCGGCGGATGAACGTGCGATCGGACTGTTCGGAAGGCTTTCCGAAATAGGTTTTTCCTGCCTGCTTTTGTCAAATAATAAAGAACCGCGTGTCAAGGATTTTGCCGATGATGTGGGAGCCCTGTATATACACAAGGCAGGGAAGCCGGGACGCAGGGGCTATCTGCGCGCGATGGAGAAGCTTAAGACCGACAGGGAAACAACCATATTTATAGGCGATCAGCTGTTCACGGATGTATACGGAGCCAAGAGGAGCGGTATAAGGAACATACTGGTGGAACAGATAGACAAAAAAGAAGAGATACAGATAGTATTAAAGAGGGTGCTTGAACGTATAGTCATGCGCGCTTACAGGAAAAAACACAGATGACGGAGAAGAGGACATGAGGAATATCGACGGACAGACGGCAGTTTACGGCATAATAGGAAATCCGATAGGACATACGTTATCTCCGGTCATTCATAATACCATATCCGAAGAGATGGGAATTAATGCGGTATATGTCCCTTTCAGAGCTAATGACGATATAACGGCCATGGCAAAGGGTCTGTTTTCACTCGGTGTAAAGGGGATAAATGTCACAGTCCCGTATAAGACGGACATTATCGGGGAACTGTGCGGCCTCGATCCACTCGCAAAGGAGATAGGAGCGGTAAACACCCTGAAATATACAAAAGGCGGATATTACGGTTACAACACAGACATATTAGGGCTTGACAGGGAGCTTGAGGATGAGGATATCGACCTTAAGGGGAAGGATACGGTCATCCTCGGTGCCGGAGGAGCCGCAAGGGCGGTGGCCTTTCTGTGTGCCTCAAAGTCACCGGCATCGATAACCATTGTTAACAGGACAAAGTCAAAGGCACAGGCCATTGAGGCGGATATAAAGGCATATTCGGGAAAATTGGCCAAAGGAACGTCACCTGTTGTAAATGTGCTTACGACGGATGATACAGGTTCATACGACCGTGAAGATATCATAGTTTTTCAATGTACGAACGTTGGGCTTTCTCCGAATGAAAACGAGTGCGTGATCGCAGACAGGGGATTCTACGACAGGGTATCGGCCGGGATAGACCTTATATACAGGCCTGCAGAAACGCTGTTCATGAAATATGTAAAGGAAACGGGCGGAAGAGCTTATAACGGGCTTAAAATGCTTGTTTACCAGGCTGTCTGTGCTTACGAGATATGGAATGATATAAAGCTGCCTGAAGAAGTGATCCGTAAGGTAAGGGAAATGCTTGAGCAGTCCGTTTGACGGGAAGAACTTAAGGAGGGACCATTGGATAGAAATATATGTCTTATAGGCTATATGGGATCCGGTAAGACTACTGTCGGAAGGATGCTCGCAGAACGTCTTGATATGGATTTTGAGGATACGGATGAACTGATAGTGAAGAACGAGGGCAGGAGTATCCCCGATATCTTCAGGGATGAAGGGGAAGCATATTTTCGAAGGATTGAGACGGATCTTATGAAAAAGATTGCTTCTGACGGTGAACTTACGGGTACAGTACTTTCAACGGGAGGCGGTCTCCCGGTGGATAAGGACAACAGACCGCTTCTTAAGGAAGTCGGAACGGTTGTGTATCTTAAGGCAAAGCCCGAGTGCCTTAATGCACGCGTGGGAAACGACTTAAACAGGCCGCTCCTTGCTTCGGAAGACAGGCTTTTAAAAATACGTGATATGCTTGCCTTTCGCGGCCCGATATATGAAGAATGCGCGGATATCATCATAGATACGGATGAACTGGATGCCGGAGAAACCGTGGATAAGATCATCATGTCCGTAAATAAATCAAAAAGTTCTTGAAATATCACAGACTATAGTATAAACTGTTTGAGGAATTATTACAGTGAGACTCTAAGGAGGTTAGTTTATGATATCAGCAGGCGATTTCAGGAATGGCTTAACTGTTGAGATGGATAATGGGATTTTTCAGATAATAGAATTCCAGCATGTAAAGCCCGGCAAGGGAGCAGCATTCGTTAGAACTAAGTTAAAGAATATCATAAGCGGTGGAGTTGTAGAGAAGTCTTTCAGGCCCACCGAGAAGTTTCCGCAGGCGCGTATCGACAGGAAGGATATGCAGTATCTTTATTCCGACGGTGACCTGTATAACTTTATGGACGTAGAATCATATGAGCAGATAGCTCTTAACGGTGATACGGTAGGAGATGCCCTTAAGTTTGTCAAGGAGAACGAGATGGTTAAGATCTGTTCTCACAACGGCAATGTATTTTCCGTTGAGCCGCCTCTGTTCGTTGAACTTGAGATAACCGAGACGGAACCCGGCTTTAAGGGTGACACCGCAACAGGCGCTACCAAGCCTGCAGTGGTTGAGACCGGAGCAACGGTTTATGTACCTCTGTTTGTAGAACTTGGTGACAAGATCAAGATCGATACGAGAACAGGCGAATATCTGTCCAGAGTATAACTTAGATGATACAGGCTCCTCCCTGACAGGGAGGAGTTTTTTTTATCTGTCCGGTCCCTGCCTGCTGATATCTGTCAATTCATATCACAAGGAGAGAAGATTTATGACAGATATTATAGGATTTGAGAATTTTGCAGATGAAGTACGCACAGCCATGGAGTTAAGATATCCCGATGACAGGGTAGAGCTTAAGCGTGTGACCAAGAATAACGGAGTTATATACACCGGTATAACGGTGTGCGGCGAGGACGAAAGGGTATATCCCACGATGTATCTTGAGCCGTTCTATGAGGAGGCCGGGGAAGAAGGTCTGACGGAGGAACTTATTGACCGTATGTGCGGTATATATGAGAGCCGCAGAGTCGGGAATACTTTATCGCTTGAGCATCTTAAGGATTATGGGGCAGTGAAGGACAGGCTCCGCTGCAGGCTGATAAATTACGAGGCAAATGCCGGGCGTCTTGAGGAAATACCTCACAGGAGATTTCTGGATCTGGCGATCGTACCGTATTGCATGATAAGGGAATATGAGTTAAACCGCAGGATCGCCGGTGAAGCATCGTTTGTTGTTACAAATGTTAATCTTAAACTGTGGGGTGTCACCGGGGATGAGGTCCTTGAGGACAGTATCGGTAATACGTTAAGGGAAGAGGACCCGCAGATCACGTGTATGTTTGACATGTTAAGGAAGCTTAATCCCGGACTTGCCGAAGCATCGGAAGATGAAATAAGGAACTGTCCGATGTATGTGATGACTACCGGAAGCAGCAACGGGGCAATATCGATGATATATGAAGACAGGCTCAGGGAATTCTGCGATAAGATCGGCAGAGATATTTACATTATCCCGAGTAGCATCAGTGAGGTTATAATCGTGCCTTATGAAGAAGGGGCGTCCGAGGAGATGTTCAATGAGATGATAAGGGAGGTAAATGAAACACAGCTTGACCGCGTGGATATCCTCTCGGACCATGTGTATTATTTCGACAGAGATCTTGGTTTCACCGAACCTGTCATTAAGATGAAAAAGGTTTCCTGACATGCTCTGATACATTTTCATATCGAAAAACCGAATAAACACGAAAAACGACCGAATAGACAACGGATATAGAATTAATGAGGCAGATATGGGAAAATGGTCACAATAAATCCGCAAAGTGACTTGCTTTTAAACACTGAACAACGGTCATATCGGATTTATGTGTGGGAGAATTAAAAAGTAAAGTCAGACAGGAAGGAGAGCGTGTATGAAATTTGGAAGAAGGATACTGGCATTTACATTGACGTTCTTGATGATCACCTCCATGCTGCCTCAGGATATTCAGGCGGTATATGCTGCGACAGATAACGGAAGTGATATTCTGCTCGAAGGTTCGGCGTTTTCACAGACCTTAGAGGAAGATCTGCACGTGCATGAGGAGAATATTTTAGATGATTCTTCGGATATTCATGAGCATGATCATGAGCATGTGTATGAACATGAGCATGGATATGAACCGGACGCTTTGATAATGGAGTCGAATAATGAGCTGAAAGACTCCTCTGACGGACCGGTTCAGCTGACAGAGGCTGAAGGTAAGGCGGAAGATGAAGCGGATAACAGGCTTGATGACACCATTATTGATCCGGAGGGTTTTAGTCCGGATAGTTTTAAAGCAAATATTACTGAGATACATATAGGACAGCCTATACCCGGAGAAAAGAAATTACCCGTAACGGTTGTCTTCAATGCAAAAGAAGATTTGTCCAGTGACGGATTGGTGTATTTTCTTGAGGGTACACTTAAGACCATTCTTAAAAGCGGAAAGAAATCCGATGGAATAAACGGAGTTGGAATGACGCTTAATGGTCCGCTAAAGCCGGATGTTGAACTTTGGAATAATTCATGGAGCTGGGAATGGAATGAAAGCAAAATGGAAGGTAAAGGTATACTTAAATACGAAATACCTTTGCTTGAAAAAGATGAAACCCAGGAAGTGGAAGAGAGTCCCTATACAGGAATGATGGAGGTTAATGGTGTTAAGGAAGGAGACAGCATTAACCTGCAGATCGAGACCTGGCTTAAGGGTATTCCCGGTACGGACTATGTTAAGGGGAATGAGGCAAAATTCACGGTCGAGGATCTAAGCAAGTATCCCAAGACTATAAAGGTAAGCGGCAGTACCTGCAAGCATACAGGTGCAAAATTATATAAAAGGAATGGTGCCAAGACTCACAGTGTTATCTGTGCTGAATGCGGGGAAGTAATTGATCCGGCCGAAGCGCATACATGGAGCACATGGGGTTCAAGAAAAAAATGTTCCAAATGCAATTGTAAGAAGCCCAGAAAGATGAGTAAAGACACATCAAAGGTTGTAGGGCTTAAATTAAAAGAGAGCGGAGATGAAGATAAGGATTACGAGTATACAAAGACAGAAGCCGAGAGGATCGGTATTACCGATGAAGCCGGTGAATCCTTTGTTAAGGGTAAGGAATACACAGAGGTCATCGAGAAATCAACCG
>JAFSZZ010000088.1 GCA_017458765.1 Lachnospiraceae bacterium
AAGAATGATACTGAGGTTATTATCGGCGGTAAGGTCATTCGTTTGAGCGGTTACGAGAGTGAAGAATACCTTCAGAAAGTTGCATCATATATTAACGGCAAGATAGCGGAATACGAGAAGGTGGATTCATTCAGAAGACAGCCTCTTGATATGCAGAATGTCCTGATACAGTTAAATGTTGCGGACGATTACTTCAAGGCCAGGAAACAATTGGAGGAACTTGAAGCGGAATTGGAAGCCAAAGATAAGGAATTGTATGATATAAAACACGAACTGATCGCCGCGCAGATAAAAATGGAAAGCAAAGATAAAATGATAAAGGATTATCAGAAGGAATTATCAAAAGCATAAAAAAAGGGCTGTCATTGACAGCCCTTTATCTTTATCACGGAGGCTTGATTTGGAACAGACATCAAAAGATAAAACAGAGCTGTTATCGCCTGCCGGCGACTTTGAATGCTTTCTTGCCGCAATTGCGGCGGGAGCAGATGCGGTATATGCGGGAGGCGACAGATTCGGAGCAAGGGCATATGCCAAAAACTTTAACAGTGATGAACTTAAAGAGGCAATAGAGCGTTCGCATCTGTTTGACAGAAAGTTTTATCTTACAGTAAATACAATACTTAAAAATAATGAGATATCCGAACTCTATGAGTATATAGCACCGCTTTATGAAGCGGGCCTTGACGGTGTGATAGTTCAGGATTTGGGTGTGATTTCTGTTTTATCAGGGATGTTTCCAAAGCTTCCTCTCCATGCAAGCACACAGATGGCCGTAACCGATATTGAAGGAGTACGGCTGCTTGCGGATATGGGGATCAAACGTATCGTACCCGCAAGGGAACTGAGTCTTTCCGAGATACGAAAGATATATGAAGCTACGGGTATGGAACTTGAATGTTTTATACACGGAGCATTATGCTATTCATATTCCGGGAAATGTCTGTTTTCCAGCATTCTCGGCGGAAGAAGCGGTAACCGCGGAAGATGTGCCCAGCCGTGCAGACTGCCTTATAACGGAAAATACATCTTAAGCGCAAGGGATCTGATGACACTTGACATACTGCCGGAACTTATTGGTGCAGGAATAGCATCCTTTAAGATTGAAGGCAGAATGAAGTCAAAAGAATATGTCGCCACAGTGACCGGAATTTATCGTAAATACATCGACAGATTTTTTGATGCGCAAGATGAAGAGTACTTTGTGGAACAGTATGACAGGGAACAGCTTGATAAAATATATACAAGAAGCGGACACTGCGACGGTTATTATAATATCCGCAACGGACGATCAATGATAAGTGTCGATAAACCTTCCTATGCTTCGGGCGATGATGAGGATCTTAAGAGCCTTTATCAAAAATATGCCGGCAAAGACATAAAGATAATGACTGAAGCAAAAGTAAAAGCCTGTAAGGGAGAGAAGCTAAGACTTGAATTTAACTGCAAGGGATGCAGTACTGTTTACTACGGTGAAATCGTTGAAGCTTCAAGGAAAAGTCCTACAGGTAGTGAAGATATAAGGAAACAGATCGATAAAACAGGGGGAACATGCTTTGAATTCTCAGAAATCGATATAACATGCGATGATGATATTTTCATCCCCGTTTCTTCACTAAACAGGGCCAGAAGAGAAGGTCTGCAGCTGCTTAAAGATAAAATAGCTTTAAAATACAGGCGGAATGCAGATGAAGCTTTGATTTATAATGAGTGTATAAAGGAGAGTATCCGACCGTCTGATGATAATAAGCATTATATAAAACCAAAAGTAAACTGCCGTATAGACAGGATCGATATGCTCGATCAGGTTATCGGATATGATCTTGCAGATATGATCACGATAAATGTATCTGCGGTAAATGAAAGTAACATAGCATCGGTAACAGAAAAGATACATGATCACGGAAAGGCCGTGTTTTTTGCATTGCCTCAGATCATCCGAAACGGGTATTTGGAACGTAATCCTTATATTTTGTACATCCTTAAGAAAGGGATGGCCGACGGTATAACGGTTGATAATTATGAATCACTTTATTTTCTCAGGGAACGAAGGTTTAAAGGTGTCATATTATCGGATCTTCATATGTATGCCGCAAATGATGATGCGGTAAATGCGTATGAAAGTTTAGGCATTGATGTTATAACATATCCTGTCGAACTTAATCTTAAGGAGCTTAAGGGCCTTGAGTTAAAGGGCGGTGAGTTCATTCTGTACGGACGTATTCCAATGATGGTATCTGCGCAGTGCGTAATGAAAACTCAGGACAGATGCATTAAGGACAACGGAGTTTCATATATCAGGGACAGATACGGCAATTCCTTTCCGTGTGTACGTGAATGCGGAGAATGCTTTAATACTATCTTAAACAGCGTTCCGACAATGATAACAAGGATAGATGATCTTACGAAGGCACTGAAACCTTATTCTTACAGGATACATTTTACGGTGGAAAGCAGCAGTGAGATAGATAAGATACTTTCCCTGTATGATGATATTTTTAAAAAAAGGGAATTTGAAGATCCCGGGACAGACCATACCCTCGGACATCTTAAAAGAGGAGTGGAGTAATTGGTTTTGATATTCTCAGTTTTTTCCAAGTACATACTGACGTTCCTTATTGCGGTCTATTCTATACAGTGTTTTTCCGTGTTCAGACACAGGGAGGAAAAGGAGCGTGACGGTATATATCTGTGGCAGAACATAGCCATGTCACTTATATACCTTATTTCATTCCTGACTCTTTATCTGAATACGAAAGATGCAGATCTGCTTAATTTCTACGGCCTTACGCAGCTTATATTGTGGGCTGTTATCCTTCTTTACCGTTTTATGTATCCGGAAGCGAGCAAGCTGCTCGTAAATAATATGTGCATGCTTATGAGCATAGGTTTTGTGATACTTGCAAGGCTTAATTTTGCAAAGGCCAAGAAACAGTTTATCGTTGCCCTGATATCTATAGGTATGGCAATAGTAATTCCGTACATTCTTAAAAAATTCAAGCGTCTAAGACGCTTCTATATATTGCTTGCGGCAGCCGGGATAGGCGCTTTGGTCTTTGTTCTTGTTTTCTCAACGGCGATCAACGGATCAAAGCTTAATATAAAGATAGGAGGCGTATCCTTTCAGGCTTCGGAATTTGTAAAGATCATTTTTGTGTTTTCCATGGCAGGTATCCTTACCTGTATGAAATCGAAATACAGGGTACTTACTGCGACCATAGTTGCCGGTATACATGTTCTGCTCCTTGTGGCATCGAAGGATCTTGGAAGTGCCATAATATTCTTTATTGTTTATGTGATAATGCTCTTTGTTGCTACGGGAAATCTGCTTTACTTTATCGGAGGTCTTCTGGGCGCGGCAGTATCATCAGCAGCAGGGTTTGAACTGTTTTCACATGTGCGTGTAAGAGTGGAAGCCTGGAGGGATCCTTTGAGCAATATAGATAATTCGGGTTATCAGATAGCTCAGTCCCTCTTTGCCATAGGTACAGGCGGATTTACGGGGCTGGGACTTACCGAAGGTGCTCCGGAGCGTATTCCCGTAGTTGAGGCAGACTTTATTTTTGCCGCGATCTCCGAAGAATTCGGAGTGCTGTTCGGAATATGCCTGATCCTCATATGTGTGAGCTGTTTCGTAATGTTCATGAACATAGCCATGAGATTTAATGATATGTTCTATAAGCTTGTAGCCGTCGGTCTTGCTGCGACCTATGGATTCCAGGTTTTCCTTACGATCGGCGGCGTCACAAAGTTCATTCCGCTGACCGGGGTAACGCTTCCTCTTGTAAGTTACGGAAGTAATTCCATAATGGTATCCCTTATAATGTTTTCCGTTATACAGGGGCTCTATATATCAGTAAGATCATCCAATGACAGCAACGAAGGCAGTGAGGTTTGATATGATATTTAAAAGGAAAAATAAAGAAAAACCGATCAAAGCCAACAGAGAGATAATGACGATAACCTGTATCTTTGCCGCTCTTTTTATTGCTCTAATAGGTTATATCGCATATTTTACGGCATTTAAAAGTGATGTTTTCATCAATAACACATACAATAATAAAAGAGCCGGCCTGCTGGCAGAAAAGATAGTGCGCGGAAAGATACTGTCAAGGGACGGTAATCTTCTTGCCGTCACGGGAGAGGATGGCGAAGGGAATGAGATAAGAAACTATCCTTACGGAAATCTGTTTGCTCATGCAGTCGGGTTCTATTCAAAGGATAACGGTACCATAGGTATCGAAGCCGTGACCAATTTCAAGCTTCTGACATCAAACGATATAATAACAGAGAGACTTAGCAATGATGTGAACGGGCGTAAAAACGGCGGAGATACAATAATAAGCACATTGGATATCGGTATGCAGGAGGCTGCTTTTAATGCTCTCGGGGACAGGAAAGGAGCGGTTATAGCAACCGATGTTACAACCGGTGAGATCCTTGCTCTTGTTTCAAAACCCGATTTCGACCCCAACCATATAGACGAAATATGGGATTTGGTGAACGAAGACAAAGACAACAGTCCGCTTCTTAACCGTGCATGCCAGGGACTTTATCCTCCGGGGTCCACATTTAAGATAGTTACCGCACTTGAATATATTAAGGAAAATCCTGATCCTTACGGGTATGAGTTTGACTGTACCGGAAGTTTTGAATATGAAGATGTAAAGATAAACTGTTATCATGGTCAGCCGCACGGACATCTTGATCTTGGATCGAGCTTTGCAAGATCATGCAACTCATCTTTTGCAAACATAAGCTCAATGCTTGACAGAAAGAGTTTCGGGGAGACATGTGATACTCTGCTTTTTAACACTGATATTCCCTGCCCGTATAGTTTTAAGCAGAGCGGGATCGATATTTCGGGTGATTCAGATGCAGCTGATGTGATACAGGCGGGTATCGGACAGGGTAAGACACAGATAACGCCCATACATATGAATATGATAACATCAGCCATCGCAAATGACGGGATACTTATGAAGCCGATGGCGATACTTGAAATCAAGAACATCCGAGGAGGTCTGGTGAAGCATTATGATAAAAAGGAATATGCACGACTGATGTCCATTGATGAGGCACATGCACTTAAAGATCTTATGCGTGGTGTTATAACAAATGGTACAGGTTCAAGACTTAAGGACACAAACGGATATGAGGCAGCCGGCAAGACGGGTTCGGCCGAATATTCAAAAGATAAAACAAAAAGCCATGCATGGTTCACGGGATTTGCGCCGCTTGATTCTCCGAAGATCGCCGTTACGGTGATAGTTGAAGGCGGAGGTTCGGGAGGTGAGACTGCAGTTCCGATAGCACGCACGGTTTTTGATGAATATTTTCAAAGATGATCATATGAGCTTTTCTATATAACGGTTCTTCTCCCGTGACAGGTCGATATAGTCGTTACCGGCACGGACCATCGGTCTTGACAGATCCTGCTTGTTTATGAGAACTATCGAGCACTCGGTACCGTCATTTAACATTACTTCCTTGCCTATATATTCTTCAACCATACGTTCAAGGAAGGTGAGATAATAGGCAACATCATACCGCTCAAGACCATCCTTTTCAAATATCTCAATGACTTTAAAAGGACATAACGGATCACGGTAAGCACGATATGAGGTCATTGCCTCATAAGCATCTATTATGGATATTATCTTGGCAAACCTGTTTATCCTGTCGGCAGGCAGCTTCTGAGGATAACCGTTGCCGTCACACCGTTCATGATGCATGAGCGCCGCAAGTTTGATATTGATATCTATAGAAAGATTTTGTATGAGATTATAACTGTGGACCGGATGAGTCCTCATAAGGGTGAGTTCCTCACTTGTAAGCTTACCGGGCTTGAATATGATCTCACGCGGCAGCTTGTGCTTGCCGATGTCATAGTAAAAGCCGCAGAGTATGAGAGTCTTAAGTTCTTCTTCATCAAGTGAAAACCACTTGCCCGTATATTTGCATATCAGTGCCACATTAAGTCCGTGCGCATACAGAAGATCGCTGTCAGTGATCTTAAGAACAGTCAGCATATCAAGGATAGTGGTACGGCTTCGCTCAAAAGGTGTAAAGATATTCTCCACTATCTGAAGAAGATCATTGTTGTTCGGCGGAACTTTCTTCAGTATGAAGGAATCAATAGCCACTTTATATGCAGTAAAATTGGCGTGATATACAGATTCGAACTGTTGAAAAGTCTTGCTCACCTTTATCTTCTCGAAATAGGTGGGCACATAATCTTCGGCTTCTTTGATCTGGATACACTTGATGGGACTGATCAAAAGTTTCTGGATCGTCAGTTTATCAAGAGTTGTTCCCTTTTTGACGAGCAGATTCCCCTTATAATCGACCGCGTCTTCCGCGACCTCCATTCCGGGCTGTAATGCAGCAGTTGCAATAAGCTCCATATGGTTCCCCTCCATAAAGATACTTTTTATATACTCCCATATAAAGTATAGAAATATAATAAATTATTGTCAACCAAAATCATCCAAATAAGACCTTAAATGACTACAAAATATGTCTTTCGTATGCTATAATCATTTCTGTCGTGAGCGGATGACCGGCCCCATCATCCATGATATTTACGGATTTATATTATGATACATTATATAGATAAACTTTATTTGACCGAAAAAACAGATAAAGATATTTCAAAGATCAAGCGAAAGCTGCGTCTTGGTATAGGAACGGTAAGCCTTTATGTTATCATGCTCTCAAAAAACAGTACCGACGTTTTTGAAATAGTTCCCGCACAGATGTTTAAGTTAAGAAAGTACAGACATATGGATCATACAGTGATCGGAATTGCGGAGAGCCGTAAGAAAGCATATGAGATAGTCACACAGCTTATAAACGAACATTTTCTGAGGACCGGACAATATACCGGTTTAAGAGAAGATTACTTTAAACTGTTTTCGGATATTGATGTAAAGGACGGAACTGACAAAGCATAGGTTTATGTTGAACATTTTACTGCTAATATTAAAAATCACAGGTATCATCCTTTTGATCCTTATAGGGACAGTGCTCCTTCTCGTATTAATGATACTTTTCATACCGGTAAGATACAGTGGAAATGTGAAAAAAGGCGCAGAAGCTCAAATGCCGGAATATGCCGGGGCAAAAGCCGGATGGCTGCTTAATATGATAACCGCCTGCTACGAATTCAAGGAAGGAAATACCGCACTTACGATCAGAGTATTCGGTATAAGGTTAAAGAGCAGGGAAGAGAAGGAACTAAAGAAGAGACAGCGCAGGGAAAAAAAGAAAAAAACCGGAAAAGATGTTTCCTATTCGATGCTTGAATATGACGAAGAATCGGACAGTATCCGGGAAAAAGACGTAAATCCCAAGGGTAAGACACATGTATTTGTTGATGAGCATGAAGATGACTCGGATATAACGGAAGTATCCGGCGCGGAAGTAAAGAATGAACACATAAATACGGAGCCTGAAAATTCGGAGTCGGAAGGGCCGGAGATTGCTCCGGAAGAAAACGATGTCGATGTTACAGCCGCAAGCGGACCGGACCCTTATGAAAAGATCCGTACGATATTTGAAAAGCTTACATCACGCATCGGCAAAACCGTTGACAGGATACGTTATTCCGTAAACAGATCCCTAAACAAACTGACAGGCATCAATGAAGATATTTCGTACTATAAAAATGCGCTCTTCAATGACGCAAGGAACCGGGAAGTCATAGATCTGTTGATCCGTGAAATAAAGAGGGTACTTAAAGCCATCGCTCCTCGCAGGATAAGAGGACACTTGCGATACGGCTCGGATGATCCTGCCGATACAGGTAAATTCCTTGCAGGAGCCGCAATGCTTTATCCTTTTTTTCACGGAAAGATAAGCATTGTCCCGGATTTTGATGATAAGATACTTGAATATGACCTTGTACTTAAAGGAAGGATCTATATCGGTACACTGGTCGCTGTTTTACTGAAACTGTATTTTAATAAGAAAGTTAAAAGGTTTATTCATATTATGAAGAAGGAGAACGCTAATGGCTAACAATTTTAACGAAGTAGTTGATTCCATGTTAAAGGGGATGGACGGTTTCCTGTCAAGCAAAACTGTTGTCGGAGAACCGACAGTGATCGGGGATACCATAATAGTTCCTTTTGTTGATGTTTCCTTCGGGGTGGGTGCCGGAGATTTCAGAGGGGAGAAGAAAGCAAACGGAGCCGGAGGTCTTACAGGCAAGACGACACCGAGTGCAGTACTTGTAATACAGAATGGTACAACCAGGCTTGTAAATATCAAAAACCAGGACAGCATGACCAAGATACTTGATATGGTTCCTGATCTTGTCAATAAGTTTACATCAAAGGGAAATGACGGCGATCTGAGTGATAAAGATGCCGTGAATGCTGCATTTCCTGAAGAGAAATAAAATTATGTTAATTATTTTATGTAAATTTGAGAAAAGTACTTGAAAAAAATAACAAGGTTATTTATAATACACTATATAGTGCTTCATGGGGAAGAATGCACTATCTGTAGTAATAAGGGTCTGTATAAATAATAAGGGGAAAAAAATGGATATTGCACAGAACATTTCTGTAGAGGACATGGCATCGATCAGGCTGTGGCTTTTGCAAGAGAGCCAGCGTCTGGAATATGCCCGGAGATCTTTCGAGAGTGAGAAGAGCGAATTCGAAGAGAAAAAGCGCGAATTCGAGAATGAGAAGATCATCATCATGGAATCGGTGAAGGAGCAGGCCAGAAGGACAGAACTTGAGGCCAAGACACTTGCGACCGAAAAGATACTTTTCAAACAGAAGCTTGAGATCCTTGAGGGAGGATTCAGGTCATTATGTAAGGAAAGGGAAGATTTTGAGACCGAGAAGGAGAAATACCGTGCGCGTTATACCACATCGGGATCTTCGGGATCTGCAATGAGTATTTCAAGCAGCAGAAGCGGTGTATTCTTCAACGGAGTGGATAATCTGCTCGCACTCAAGAAACGTTACAGGGATCTTCTTAAGATCTTCCATCCGGACAATATGGACGGAGATAACGAAACGGTGCAGATAATAAATCGTGAATATGCGATGTTACGTGATCAGTTCTGATAAAAAGAGACATATCCGAGGATATGTCTCTTTTAAAAATAACAGAAGCCGTCTTACGACAGCTTCTGTTATATAGGATTAAGCGCGTTCAACCTTACCTGACTTCAAACAGTTAGTGCATACATGCAAACGTCTGGGAACACCATCAACTTTGCATTTTACCCTCTTTACATTAGCGTGAAAAATTCTGTTTGATCTTCTATGTGAATGACTTACATTGTTGCCAAAATGAACGCCTTTTCCACAAATATCACATTTTGCCATCGGTCGCACCTCCTCATCAATAGATTCTTGCTATGTCCGCAACAAATTGTATTCTATCAGATGTTATATATAAATGCAAGTATAATTCTTTTAAAAAGAAAAAAAATGCAAGTTTATTTTTCTTATAAAAACGTGTATAATAAATTAACTATTGTTTTTTTACAGATGACGATAGAGGAGGAGTTCAATGAAGGGCTATATTAAAACTCAGGCAGGAAATGTGAGCATAGATACGGAAGTGATCGCTCAATACGCAGGATCTGTGGCAGTTGAATGCTTCGGTATAGTCGGAATGGCTTCCGTAAATGTTACTGATGGTATTGTAAAGCTTCTTAAAAAAGAGAGGATCACACATGGGATCAATGTAACACTCAAGAATAACCAGCTCACGCTTGATTTTCATGTTATAGTGGCTTACGGCGTAAGTATAAAGACAGTATGCGATAATCTGATAAGCAGTGTAAAATATAAGGTTGAAGAATTTACGG
Organism: Lachnospiraceae bacterium; assembly: GCA_017458765.1. Classification (GTDB taxonomy): domain Bacteria; phylum Bacillota; class Clostridia; order Lachnospirales; family Lachnospiraceae; genus UBA2868. Next base: position 9,839 of record JAFSZZ010000088.1, read on the forward strand.
GACTTGAT
>JAFSZZ010000089.1 GCA_017458765.1 Lachnospiraceae bacterium
GCCTGCATTGATATGAGCCTGAGCCTTCTCCTTGGATGTATAGAAACCTGAGCACTCAAGAACAACGTCTACGTCAAGTTCCTTCCAAGGGCAGTTGTTTGCATCGGGCTCTTTGTAGATCTTAAGAGTCTTGCCGTCAACAGTGATGGAATCCTCACCTGCCGATACCTTGTCAGCTAATGCATACTTACCCTGAGCACTGTCATACTTAAGAAGATGAGCAAGCATCTTGGGTGTTGTAAGATCGTTGATCGCTACCACTTCGTATCCGGGAGCACCAAACATCTGTCTGAATGCAAGACGACCGATACGACCAAAACCGTTAATTGCTACTTTTACTGCCATATTTCATTCCTCCTAAAAAATATATATTGATAGTTAATTCTGTAACTATTCAGCACTAAACATTTTATACAATCCGCCCGGAAAATACAAGAGCAAATTGGAAAATAAGACAGAAGAGCCGTCACCATGTCTTATAAGTCGAGGAACACAGGCTTCCTGTCCTTGAAAATGCAGTAATGCTCATATCCTGTTTCCTTAAGGAGTGCTTCCGCTCTGTCAAAATCGCCGGCAACATCCTCCGGTTTATGCGCATCGGAGCCTACGGTTATTATCTCGCCGCCGAACTCGCGGTATCTTTTAAGTATTTCCCTGCTTGGATTGGCCTCATCACCAAGTTTTCTGAAACCGCCCGTATTAAGCTCTATTCCTTTATCGCGCATGATGAGCTGCTTTAAGATCTCATCAAGTACATCCCTATAGTCAGCGTAGCGGTAATCCCTGTTTCTGTTCGGGCCGTATCTTACTATATAATCTATATGTCCGAATACGTCAAATCCGTCAAACACACAGATACTCTCAAGTGTCGCCTCGAAATACTTAAGATACGCCTCATGTTCGCTCATTCCTTCGAAATATTCGGGATAATAGACATCTATCCCGTTCACCAGATGCTGGGAAGCTATAACAAAGTCAAAAGGATATTGGTTTACATAATCAATATTATGTTGTCTAAGATGGCTCTGGCAGCCGTATTCGATACCAAAGCGCACATCCATTCTGTCCGAATACTTTTCGCGGCATTCCATACAGTGCTCACGATACTTATCCGTATCTGCTTCAAACAGTTTTTTTCCACCGTCGGATCCCGGGAAATCCCTGTCCATATGCTCCGTAAAACACATATATTTAAGTCCGGCTCTGATTCCGGCCTCTATCTGCTGCTCCATCGGAGTCTCGGAATCCTCCGAGTGTGCGGTATGTAAGTGAAAATCTCCTAAGATCATATTATGCCTCCCCGGTATGCTGCGTCTATCTAACGACCCTGCGGATCACATCAAACAGCATATCTATCTCTTCTTCAGTATTATCTTCGTTTATTGAAATCCGTATTGACGAATCAGCTGCATCTAAGCTCAGGCCTATTGCCGTAAGCACATGGGACGCCGTATCATTTAAGGATGCACATGCCGCCCCGGCCGAAACACATATCCCCTCCATCCCGAGCCTTACTATGACCTCCTCGGCTTCAACACCCGGGATCGTTATATTGAAGCTTCCCGGAAGCCTTCCTTCCATACAGCCGTTTATCAGCACCTGCCTGTCACCGCAGCGTCCACCCAAACGGAAATCATTTTCCCTAAGCCTGTCGATAAGATACCGGTCCAGTTCCCTGCGCCTTATAAGATCGTTTTCCATATTTTTATGATGCACTGCGGCAGCCGCTGCCATTGCGGCGATACACGCAACGTTCTCCGTACCTGCCCTTCGCCCCTGCTCCTGACCGCCGCCATGCATGAACGGATCAGGCTTATACTTCTCATCAATATATAAGAAGCCCGTTCCTTTCGGACCGTTGAACTTATGTCCGCTTGCGGATAACAGGTCGATGTTCATCTCCTTAACGTTTACCGGCACATGCCCGTATGCAGCGACAGCATCGGTATGGAACGGTATTTTATGTTCATGAGCCAGAGCACCTATCCTGTCAACCTGCTGTATCGTACCAAGTTCGTTATTTACAAACATGACAGAAATAAGCACGGTATCCGCACATATCAGCTTCTCTATTTCCCGCAGTGAAACAATACCGTTTGCATCAGGTTTTACATAACTTATCCTGCAGCCGTTCCTCTCAAGCCACTTACATGTATTAAGGACAGCGTGATGCTCGAACGCACTCGTTATAATGTGCGGGGCCTTCCGTGTTTCATCGTTCCCTGCCTTCTTTTTATATCCGCTCATATTAAAGGCAGCTGCCGCGAGCTCAGCCATGCCCTTTAACGCCCAGTTGTCGGCCTCGGTACCCGAACATGTAAAATATATCTCATTCGGTTTTGCCCCGATAGTAGAGGCTATTTCCTCACGCGCTTTTGCAACGGCCCTTTTTGCATTATCCGCATATTCGTATATCGCACCCGGATTGGCATGATCCTCCTTAAGGAAAGGGATCATCGCATCAAACGCTTCATCATACAGCCGCGTGGTCGCAGCATTGTCCATATATATCATCTTATCCATGGTGATACAAAAAAGGCTCATCGCCTCGGATGAGCCCTTGTATATACCTCTCTTATGTGATTGTGGTTCATCGACGCATATATCTGCGTGGTCGAGATATCCGAATGTCCCAGCATCTCCTGGACCGATCTTAAGTCCGCTCCGTTCTCTACAAGATGCGCCGCAAAGGAATGTCTTAATGTATGCGGGGTTATATCGGCATCTATACCGGCCTTCTTGGCATAATACTTGATAAGCTTCCAGAATCCCTGCCGGCTCATATGCTGGCCCGAACAATTTGCAAACAGAAGCTTGCTCGATCTGTCACTGACCATCGCTTCGCGTCCGGATTTAAGATACCTGGCAAGTGCCTCCTTTGCCGCGGCTCCGAACGGTATTATCCTCTCCTTGCTGCCTTCCGAGCAGAGAAGATAACTCATTTTGAGATTAACATCATCAACCTCGAGATTAATAAGTTCCGTTACTCTAATACCCGTCGCATACAGGAGTTCAAGCATCGCCTTATCCCTGATATCCTTGGGAGTGTCGCCCTTTGGCTGTTCCAGCAGCTTTACAACCTCATCGGTCGTAAGTATCTCGGGAAACTTCTTCTCTATCTTTGGTGCCTTAAGCAGAAGCGAAGGATCCTTCGCTATCTTTTCCTGTGAATACTGGTAATGGAAAAATGCTTTGATAGAAGCTATGCTCCTCGAGATCGTGGATGGTTTCGCGCCGCTTTCGGTCAGTTCCTCGATGTATGCTTTCAATATCCTGTCATTTACATTGGATACGTCATTAACATTGTTCGCAGCAAGATACAGATCCAGTTTCTTAAGGTCGCGCTTGTAGGACTGCTCGGTATTTGCAGATGCTTTTTTAACATTATGTAAATACGTTATAAATTCGTTAATAGCCTGTTCCATGCAATATGAAAAACCCTTCTACCCATAAAAAAAGCTGGGCTCTTTCTACCAGCCAATACATATTATAATAAGAATTTTCGTGAAAAGCAATCGCAATTTTCCGCTAAAAAACAAGGTTTACGGTCACTTTTTCTTCAAGACGCAAGATGTTGTCTTTCCCTCGCAAGGTCACAACAACATCTTGTAAAAAAGAATGTAAAAAAAATGTAAAAATTATTTACAAATATATGTTGAATGCATTTTAGTTTACATAACACTATGTGATGGGATTTAGATATGTCAACTCTGAACCGCATACGGATCGATGGCACTTTAAAGACACAATGCACGATAGCTCATCAGTCCCGCGATCGTTTTACCGTCCACTATCTTGCCATCCGCGATCATCTGCGTAAGTTCTTCGATCGTATATGCATAAACATCTATATACTCATCATCATCCAGATGCTGGCTTGTTTTGACAAGGTCATGCGCAACGTAAATATCTATCTTCTCATTGCAAAAGGCAACGGTCGTATACATGGTAAGAAGGAAGGTCACATCCTCCTCTTTTGCATGATACCCTGTCTCTTCCTCCAATTCCCTGTAAGCACAGGTATGTGTAGGTTCATCCGGATCCGCAAGTCCGCCGGCCGGTATCTCAAGCGTATA
>JAFSZZ010000090.1 GCA_017458765.1 Lachnospiraceae bacterium
AGGTTATCGGTTCGAGTCCGATCATCGGCTTTACTGGTTTTCTGCCGGTAATACTTAAAAAACAGGTCATAAGGAATCCCCCGCTTCGCGGTACCCCTTATGACATATAATGGGCGGATTCCCGAGTGGCCAAAGGGGACAGACTGTAAATCTGCTGGCAACGCCTTCGGTGGTTCGAATCCACCTCCGCCCATTTATTATCGCGGGGTGGAGCAGTCTGGAAGCTCGTCGGGCTCATAACCCGAAGGTCGATGGTTCAAATCCATCCCCCGCTACTCAAGACAATCCGGATAATACGGATTGTTTTTTTATCCTTTGTAAGCTTATTCCTGTATATTATCCTCAGACAAAGTAAATGAAATCACACGGGTGAGTAGGTCATTTCAAAGATATCCCTGCGGACTATGTAAAAATCATGAAGATCATCTTCCCTGCAGGCAATAAAATCGCCCTTTTCACCCTTCATATATTTTTCATCATACCATTTGGTGAAAAGCTTGACATTCTTATCAAGCTCGGTCGCGAGTATGTAAGAGGTTCCTGTCGGGACGCACGCATTTATGTGATCGTACAGCTCATATACCCTGCCGTCGGGTTCGGCATATATCCTTGGGACATATTCAAGCTGTCTGTCAAATACAGAGTCGGCTTTTTTATAACTCGATCCGAACTTGGATATGGTTATAGGATATACCTCTCCTAAGATACCTACCATCAGATAAAAGCTGCCGTCAACAACAAGTTCGGTATCTCCTTCAAGAGTCCTGACTTTGATCTGTGTGTTTTTCTCAAGGAATGACAAAGGATCGATATAGCCCAGAGTCAGCTTATTTTTCACATATTTCCTGAACAGGCTCCTGTCGGGTTCGTATTCGGCCGCAAGGATTATGCTGAAGGATTCAAAGTATGTGCGGATAGTTTTATCCAGATAATCCTGAATGGATATTGAAGGATATTTCGCATTCAGCTTATCCTCGCTTATGAAGCCGCCGGCCTTATAATCATGACTGCCGCCGGAGCCTACTCCGTCAGTCACGGCCCTTACGAATTCATCGGCCAGTACTTCCTTTATACAGCTGCGTACTGACAGCTTGTATCCGCCGGAGACATGACCGAAAGCGATAACTACATTGAATTCGGCAACCTGAAGAGCCATATCACTGATGATACCAAGGATATTCGGATCGCAGTTATCGGCCTTAAGTATGCCGCAGCTGTAATTGCTGATGCAGGCATATCCTGCAAGTGCTTCACCCGTGATCCGCATTTCCTCGAGAGTTATATTGCTGTTCGTGAACAATCTTATCTGAGCCTCGTTTATTATAAGGCAGTCATGCATGTCCTTATCAAGAGGATGCGATATTTCCGAAAAATTACCGGTATCCGTCATCAGGCCGTAGTAGAGAGCGGTGCATAAAGCCCTGTCGGACAGTATGTCGAAGCCTTCATCCGACATTAACTTCCATACGAGGGTGGAACAGCCGCCAAGTTCGGGGTGTATCTCGCTCAGTTCAAGATCGCATGTACCGTTGTGATGGTCTATAACCGCAAGATCATCGGCTTTAAGTTTAGTGACGTTTCCCTGTCCGTACTGGCAGTCTGCGGTCAGGAGAAGGCCGTCTATCTTTCCGGAATCGGGAGAATAGTAGGAAACCGGTATATCAAGTTCCTTTATCATGAGGAGCAGGTTGGACTTCCTTATCTTAAACGGACCGCTGTATATGATCCTTACGTTATTCCCGTTTTGCTTAAAATATTTATAGAGTCCGAATGCCGAGGCAAGTGCATCGGGATCTGGATTATCGTGGCACTGTATGGTGATATTGTCGAACCTGTTAAGATCTTTTAGACGCATATCCGCTCCTTATATCTGCTTTATGGTGACCGCCGCCCAAACGGGTGCTTGGGTTTATGCATTTTACGGTCATAAATTATTTAGCATAGTTTTTTATACGGAGCAATGCGTTAAGGAAGGAGTCCGCTCAAATGACGCCGTTTTGATGTTTTACGATAGGCAGGAGCTTATAAATGATGTATATTTATATTCAGGCAATTAATCATAACATTTATGAAAGTGAGAAATATGAAGAAGAAAGCGATGATCGCGGTTTTAGGCTGTCTTATCGGCTGCATGCTGATCGCAGGCTGCGGTAAAAAGAAAGACAGCCCTGAAGTAAAGCCTGATGAAAAGGCCGGATCCGTGCAGCAGGAAGAGGCTCCGTCAAAGGATGGGGATGAAATCACGGAAGATGAAGAAAAGAAGCCGGAAAAAAAGCTTAAGGACACCGGAAAAGCCCCTGCAATCCTCAGGCACAGGGGATATGAGCATGAACATAACAGTAACGGCCAGCTTACCATAAACCATCATTACAGTTATATCTCGCTGGGAAAGCAGGATGCGGGATCGAATAAGGGACTTGCGGCAAGCCTTGAAAAGGCAAGGGATGATATAAGAGCTGATGAGGAGACAAAGCGTAAAACAGAAGAAGAGACTCTTAAGGAGAACGAGCAGTTTTCCTTTGAGGAAAACTGGGATACATATGTGCGCAGAGCGGATGGCTGTATCATAAGCTTTGTCACCGAATATGTTGCCGTGGGAGAGTTCGACGGACAGTATTACAGCGAATACAAGGCACATAACTACTATACGGATAGCGGAGAAGAGATAGGATTTGAGGATGTCATCGCGGATGAGGATGCTTTTTTTGACCTGCTTGCCGGGAAACTGTCGGAATATTATGAATATGCGAAGAAAAATATATACCAGATCGACAATGATACAGATAAGGACCGTATCAAAGACAGTATTAAGGATTATATGAAGGAAGGCAGCTGTGCGTGGACTGTAGATCCCCAGGGAGTGACTTTTTTCCTTAATTCCTATACCGGTCTTCCTGAAGCTGTAAGTGCGGCAGTCCTGTTTTCGGAGGATAAGGAAGGAAAGATCTTCAATGAAGAATTCGTGGAAAGTGCCCGGGACGAGTGGATCATGCAGGTACCGCAGCATGTCGGTTCATATTGTGATACTGATGATGATGGAGAGGCCGAACTGATCCGTGCATATGCTGTCGAAGAGATGAAGCAGTATGAGGGCTCCGAGGAATACTATATAAGCGGCCTTAAAATAACCTGTGACAGTTTTAGTCACAGTTTTCGGACCAGGATGACCGGGGGAACGGATTTTTACGATGTTTTCTTTATGCATAAGGATCACGATACCGGTCTTATCGAAGGACATTATGAGTATGACAGTGCTTTCATCAATACATATACTTTAGATAAGGACAGTATTGATGAAGCAGATGCGGTAAGGGGCATGTTTGAAGGCTCGGATGAAGAAATGGATGATGAAAAGGAAGATCATATCCCCTGCTTTATCCCTACCGACCTTTCAAAGATACGTGTTAAACTGGAAGAGGACAGTGAAGCGCGTGAAATGACAAACGACATTCTAAGTATCGGTCCCAAGGGTAAGATAGAGATAAGATACGGAGAATATGAGCATGTGCCGCTCGGAGTCAATGAAGCCGTCGATGAAACGGGAGCCGGAGTCGGAAGGGATATAGAGCCGTTCTTCGGATTATGGGTTGGCTCGTTTAAGGATAAGAATGAAGCACAGGAACTGGTCTCAAAGCTTAAGGACAAGGGTCTGGATGCTTACTATGTGTATTCGCCCGAATGGGAGAACTTAAACAAAGAGCCGTATTATTGTGTGACCATTGGAGAATCCGGATCTGAGCCGGAAGCGCAGGATTACATTGCGGATGCGGCAAAGGAAGGATTCAAGGATGCTTATGTCAAATATACGGGCAGCAGGCTGAGCCACAGGATCTGTTATTATCTGCACAATGAGAGTGATATGGAAATTTCGCCCGATGAGGTGGTTATCAGATATGTAACTGTGGAAGATCTGTCGGGAGGAACGAATTCGGTGGCTACTCTTATCGTTGATAAGGATACGGTATTTGACAAGTCCTGTGATACGCAGTATTTCGGCAATTACCGGAAAGGAGATTCTGTACTTGAATGGTTTAACTATAATAAAGAGCTGATGGATACGGATGTCGATAAATATCTGGAAAAAGGCCCCGCCCTTAAGGGTGTGTTCGATGTCAGCGTTACCGGCAACCATATAGATGCCTTCTACGGCACCTACTGGTGGGACTGAGGGCTCATTCTGCGAAGCAGAATTCTATATGAGCCCGAAGGAAAAGCCGCCGAACGAATGTGAGGGGGCACTACATTAACTGAGGCTTCATTATTATAATTATTTTGCGAGAGAGGAGAATTCTTCAGATGAAAAGAAAGTTAGTTTTGGCGGTAATGATGGTTTCAGTGATGTCGCTGTGCGGTTGCGGATCGGGCAGAAATGATAAGAAAGACAGACCGGCCCCTAAGGAAAGCCGGGAAGAGCAGGCTGTGGAAAATGACTGGTCAAAACCGTCCGGGGGCGAAGATACAGAAGCCAAAAAGGATAAGGAAAAAAAGCAGAGACCGGATAAGATAACCTATACCTATCAGTGCCATCCTATAAAAAAAGATTACGGGAACGAAACTGTCGCGATGGGTAATTACTATAAGATAGAACTTGATGAGGATGTAAAGGATAAGTACCCGGAGCTTGGCAGAGTTACGGAAAAATATAATTCGGATGCATGCAGAAAGGTAACGGAATTCGTCGAAGGCAGCGAGAAAGAGATCCGTGAGATGATGGAAGAGGGCTTTACGGGATTTTATGAGTATGATCTGTATTTGGAACCCGTAAGAGCCGATGAAAAGGTATTTTCCTTTGTGGAAGAGAGCTATTCATTTTATGGCGGTGCACATGGGACCACCGTGTTTACAGGGTATAATTACGATCCCATAACGGGCAGGGAACTGGAATTTGATGATGTGGTAAAGGATACTTCCGGTCTTCCTCAGATAATATTTGATGAACTTACGGATCAGAATCCGGATCTTAAGGACTATTTTGAAGAGCTGCCTACAGATAAGGAAAATCTTATAGCCGGGATACCTGACAGGCTTGATGATAATGCCGGCGGACTTGCGTGGGTGCTTGATTATGACGGGATCAGGATCAACTTTGAGGATTACGCTATGGGCACATATGCAGCCGGAGCAAGGAGCTTAAAGATAAGGTTTAAGGATTATCCGGAAATATTTACGGAAAGGTACACAGACTATGAGGACAGCAGAGTTCCTGTAATAGATAATGTAGCGGTTAAGCTTGATGATGCAAACACCGAAGTCATAAATGGAGAAAATAGCGGTACGAAGAGCAGGTCTGAAGACAGGGGTAACCCGCAGGGAGCCAATATTGTAAAGCTTAGTAAGGAGGATCAGTATAAGCTCAACCTGTTTATAAGCAATTTTGCCGAGCAGGGCTTTGTATTTTATGATGAGGAAGAGAAAAGGGATGTTGAGGCTCTGACCGATTTTGCCTATATGTGGACAAAGATCAATAAATACCGGGATATCGAGATCGAAGGTTCATATTACAAGATAAGTATCGAAAAGGTAAAGAGTATTGTAGATAAATACTTCGGTATCAGGCTGTCGGATGATGAGCTGTACG
>JAFSZZ010000091.1 GCA_017458765.1 Lachnospiraceae bacterium
AGACGCAGCTGGCCATATTCCGGTTGGATCCTACCAAGATCGTGGCGTTCTACAACAATGCGCGTGCGGGCTGGTGGCTGCGTGATGTCGTGAACTCCACGGCCTTCGCGATTGTGAACGCGTCCGGCCATGCGCACAGCAGCAGCGCCTCGAACTCTGTTGGCGTGCGCCCGGCTTTCGGAATCTGCGCAGCATGATCTTTAATCTCCGCCCTTTGGGCGGAAGGAGCGGAAAAATATGAGTAGTGTACCGGAAGGACGGCGATCGCAGTCTGACTTTCAGACGGATCATGATATGGCAAAACTCAGGGATGAGATCACGATGTTCATCAAGAATAAATTCGGCTTCAGCCCTGAGAAATATGCCGAACAGATTGAAAAGTACAGGACTGCACACGAAAAAGATCCGAACGTGGATGAGATAGTATCAAGATACGTGAGCAAGTATGAATTCTTCAAGGATGTCTTCGTACCACATGAATATACTCGGGTGCTGGATATCATGGCCGATATGGACTCATTTTTCACCATGGGCAACTCGATTTATCCGTCGGATACACCGGCGAGATTCTTTGAGTGGCTCATGCGAAGGATCTATATAAATATAGCCATAGCCAAGGCATACGTGCTGAAGCGTGAGATTAACTATGTTATTCGTGTATTGCCTGTAGATATGAATAAATATCTAGGCTATGCAAGGAAGATAGATCAGGTGGTACGTCTCATGAAGGGAGTAAGGCAGGCCGACAACAGATTTCTGAAAGTAAGAAATAAGAAAAAGACGGTTGATATCACGAACGATCTTGCTCATATATCGGAGTGCATAATTGCGATAATCAGTAAAGTAAGGGGTAACTCTTGAACGTGCGAACTGGTGGCTGCGTGATGTCGTGAACTCCACGAACTTCGCGAATGTGAACGCGAACGGCAATGCGAACAACAACAACGCCTCGAACTCTAATGGCGTGCGCCCGGATTTCGGAAGTACCGAAACAATACCAGATAAGACCTATGCAGGCAAGGTATATACGAAAGGAAGGGTTATCCCTGCCGAAAGGCTAAATGACAGCGTGAAAACGGAGCCGTCCTATGCCGGTTTGACCTATGGCCAGTGAATACGTTTGCGGCCTCTCCGGGCCTTAACCCGCAAGGGAGCATAGGAGATGAAAAGTGTAACAGATATGAATGTGCTTTATGATGCATTCAAGGCATCTATGAAATCGAGTGCATGGAAAAGTGAGCCACAGAGATTCGAAAAGGATGTATTGAGCGAAATCGTGAGGTTACATGACGAGATCGAAAATCAGACATATAAAACCTCAGAGAGACATATTTTTGTAACTCACGAAAGAGGCAAGGCGAGACTTATCCATGGTGGCCGAATGCGTGACAGGGTAGTCCGCCATGCCTTATGCGATACCATACTCAATCCGACATTTGATAGATACATAATATATAACAACTGTGCAAGCCAGCACGATAAAGGCGTTGATTTTGCCAGAAAGCTCTTCGAAAAGGATCTTCATAACTACTGGCTGGAACACAGAACGAATGAAGGATATGTATGTTTTATAGACTTTTCAAAATTTTATGACAACATCCGGCACAAGGAAGTAAAGGAATCAGTTTGCAAGGTGCTTGATGAACAGTCCGCATGGCTCTTCGCAAGTATTATAGATACATTCAAGGTTGATGTTTCCTACATGACCAATGAAGAGTATGTACATTGCCTCGATGAGAAATTTAATTCGATCGAGTACCATGAGACTGTACCGGAAGAACTAAGGACAGGCCAAAAGTGGATGGCCAAGAGCGTGGATATCGGTGACCAGATATCACAGAGTATCGGTGTATTCTTTCCGACCCCGATCGATAACTACATCACCATAGTAAAAAGCCACCGCCGGGCAGGAAGATACATGGATGATATCTACATCATACATCACGACCTGGAATACCTCAAAGAAACACTCAAGGGAGTGTATGAACAGGCCGGGAGGCTGGGACTGTATATAAACGAGAAGAAAACGCACATCTGTAAGTTATCAAGTAAATTCACATATCTGCAGATGCGCTACCAGCTCACAGATACCGGCAAGGTCATAAAACGGGTCAAGCCCGAGACAGTGACCAGAGAGCGGAGAAAACTTAAGAAATACAAGAAACTTCTGGATAATAAGGAGGCTTCATACGACAACATCAAGCAATCCTATAAGTCATGGATGGGTAAATATGCCAAGGTTATGTCCAAGAGACAGACCGGGCATATGAAGGAATTATATAAACAACTATTTAAGGAGGATCCCAAATGGAAAAATTAACTATCACACTGGCGGATGGCACCAAGCTTAAGAACATCCGCACGAATGGTACCAATTACGTGTCGGATACCAGGCTTACAGAGGCAGACTTTGAGGGCAAGCTTCAGACGGTAACTATAAGCGATGGAGAGAGTGAACGGGTGCTTCACAACTGTAAACTGGTACAGATCACAAAGGTGGACAAAGAATACTGGTTTGTGCTCTATGAAATGACCGGGGACGAATACAGACAGCTTAAGATGATGGCCGACATCGAATATATCGCGGCCATGTCTGATATCGAATTATAAGGAGGATGCTATGACACACAGTAAGAATTTCGAAAAAGTAAAGAACTATTATAATACTGGAGTTTGGGATAAAGACAAGGTGAAAAATATGGTCACAAACCCTAAGAGCGCTCCGTGGATCACGGCAGCAGAGTATGAGGAGATAACCGGTGAGCCTTATGTCGCTTGAACAGATCTGTATCATGCAGGAGGAGCAGATTGAGAGGCAGAGCGTGATCATACGCGACCTGCTCGCCCAGCTGCTGCAGTTCCGGGAACTTACTGAAGAAGAGCTCCGGATGATGGAGGATGACAAAAAGTGAAGAAACTGATCATATCAGCCCTTGCGTGTATCTTAATGTTGCAGGTACCCGTCAGGGCTGATGTTAGATGCTCTTCCATGGGAGAGTCCCGACCTGTACGAGACATACGCTTACACGACCATGAACGTGATTCCGGGTACCTCATATGTATCCTCTATCGATATTTTTATAAAAAAAGGATACGAGCCAGCATTAACTCACGAAGTCGGGCACGCATTAAGCAATGCAAGGTTTGATCTATACTGGTGGTGCTACCGCCCGGAATTCATCCAGATATGGCAGCGCGAAAGATATAATAATGTGCTGATGGTCCAGGGAATAGATGACATTAGGGAATATTTCGCTTGCGCATATGACCTTTTTATCAGATTCCCACAAATATTAAAGCAGGCAAATCCGGATACATATAACTATATCCAGGTTGTACTTAATTACACATAAGGAGGGAAGGAGGGAAGTATGGAGGAGTATGTAACCAAAGCAGTGCACGATGAGTTTGTCAAGCGTATGGAAGACGAAAACAAGAGGCAGAATGCGAGGCTTCTTTCATTGGAAACAGCCGTGAAGGAGATCAGCCAGTTGACGGTATCGGTCGAAAAGATCGCAATATCTCTTGAAAACATGGTGAATGAGCAGAAAGCCCAGGGCGAGCGCCTGACCAAAATAGAGCAACGCCCGGTCGATAGATGGGATACACTTGTCAAATGCCTTATAACAGGCATAGTGACCATCATATTAGGTTTCGCGCTCGGAAAGGTCTTCCTATGAAATATCCGATCACAAGGTTTGTCCGCTGGATCAAGCGGACAAAGGAAAAGAGACATAACAAAGTAAGAGCCCTATTTTACAAGGCTCTTTTAATTTGCGTAGAAGTCTACGCTATGGCTATGCTCGGCATGTCGTACTACCTGGCATACATCGGCCGGGATGTGGTGCTTGAAGAGCTGTCAAAGACGATCACGAAGGTTATAGTTTATCCCTTTATTGCCTTTACGATCAACCGGACCGTCGAGAACCTGGCAGAAAAAAACGTAACTAAGTTTCACACACCGATCGGGGAAGTCCCGTTAGGAGAAGACGAAGAGGAGGGCGATGGATGAAGGAATTGTTTTTAACAGGATTATTTTTTGTTTCAGTCTTAACAACACTGACCGTGGAGGCAATCAAGAAGCTCTTAGGCGATAGGCCTCACAACTCGAACCTTCTGGCTGCCATAGTGGCCACAGTTTTATCTCTATGTACGGCAATCTTTTATATTGCTTACAAAGGCCTTGCGGTGACTGTACAGATCGTGCTTGTCACTATAGCATTTGCCTTCTTTTCGTGGTTGGCCTCTATGGTCGGATTTGATAAGATCAAGCAGCTTATACAGCAGTTTACAAACAAGTGAGGTGATCCTATGACACAGCAAGAGCGGGAGCAGTGGATCGAGAAGCTGACAGGATACGTCAAAAAATATGCACCGCAGTTCAACGTCAAGGTCGTGAGCCCTATAGTAGCTCAGGGGATTCTTGAGAGTTCATGCGGAACCAGTCCCAAGGGACAGCGGAACAACTATTTCGGGCTGAAATACAGACCGGGCCGCGTAAACTGTAATAACGGTTTATTTACGGATACAAGCGCGGAGCAGAACCCGGACGAAACATACAGATCTATCACGGATCAGTGGTATACATTTGCCGATATGGAGATGGGTGTTCTTGGATATTTCCAATTTACTAATATCGCGGCATATTCTTCGCTCAAGAATATAACAGATCCTTATCAGTATCTCGTAAACATCAAGGCCTGCAATTACTCATCATCGAAGGACTATGTTAAAAACGTCTGGCAGGTTGTCCTTGATAATAACCTGACACGCTTTGATCCGATACCGGAAAAGACCTGTCCCAATATCAAGGTGGCCATCGATGCGGGACACGGATCCAATACGGCGGGGAAAAGGACTCCGGACGGATATCGCGAGCATTGGATCAATGTCGCGAGCGCATCCTTTTGCGAGGCAGCGCTTAAGCGATGCGGCATAGATACCTTGAGGGTATCCTGGGACGATACCAACGCTAAGGATGATGAGGATGTGGCTCTCTCAACGCGACAGAAGCTCATCAAGCTTAATGAATGTCAAGTATCCGTATCATTTCACGCTAACGCCTACGGCTCCGGATGGAATGATGCTCATGGCGTGGAAACCCTTATAAGCAACAAGGCTCCGGGTGACAGTCTGGCATTAGCCAAGCTTGTACAGGGATATCTTATACAGGGGACGCCTCAGAAAAACAGAGGCGCCAAGACTCAGAGCCTTGCCATGTGCAACTGTTCTGTCATGGGTACCAGGGCGAGCATATTGGTCGAGATCGGATTTATGACAAACAAGACGGAAGCCGACCTTATGAAGACCGATAGGTTCTGCAAAGAGCAGGCCGAAGAGGTTGCACACGGTATCTGCGATTATCTGGGAGTCAAGTATGTGGCTCCGAGCGGATCGGCGATCCAGGAGATCGTGGAAGAAGTGAAAGATGCTCCGAAGTCAAGTTATCTCGTTAAGATCAACACGGACGTATTAAATGTCCGGGCCGGAGCCGGCACCCAGTACCCTAAGACCACACAGGTTAAGCGTGGTCAGGTATATACCATCGTGGATGAGCTCAACGGATGGGGCAAGCTTAAGTCCGGAGCCGGATGGATTAAACTATCATACACAATAGAGCTATGATCT
>JAFSZZ010000092.1 GCA_017458765.1 Lachnospiraceae bacterium
AAAACTGACGCTTCTGATAGATAACCCCTACCATGGTATTCGGAAAAGCCGCACTCCTCATCCGGTTGACAACTACCGATCCAACGGCCACCTGTCCTATATACGGCTGATTGCCCGCTTCACAGTAGATAAGGCACGCCAACAGTTCCCTGTCGCTTCCTTCAAATCCGAGATCGCTGGCATTGCTCCATGCCATCCTGTTCGCACGCTCACTCAGAGCCTTCTCCTCTTCAAGCTGCTTCTTAAGGGCAGTAAGATTGGCTTCCTGCTCCTTTATCTCAGATTCGTAGGCGCGTTGTTCAAGTTCTGCCGCACTTATGGCCCCGTCGGTCGCAGCGATCGTACCGGATGTGGAATTGACCAGCGTGCTGACCTTATTCTTCTCGGCCTTTGCATCACCCATCAATTCATCAAGCTGTTCTATCTCGATCTTCAGAACCTCTTCCTTTTCCTCAACAAGCTTCCTCTGTCCGACAAGTTCATCAAACATCTTCCGGTCGTATTCCTCAAGCCTGCCGACATACTCCGCCTTATTAAGAAAATCGGAATAATTGGTCGTCTGCATGAAGGTTTGCAGCAACGAAACATCGCCCTTCTCATAGATCATGCGAAGGCGCTTCTTCATGAGTTCATACTGCCTTGCTTCCTCAGCCTTAGCCGTTTCTATATCAAGCTTGGCCTGGACTATCTCTGCCTGCTTCTCGGACATACGTGTCTCTATCTCGGCAAGGTTGTTGCTTATCTCTTCCAGTTCACTGTTCAGCTTGTTCAGGTAATCCTGGAGCTGCTGCTTCGTATCCTCAAGATCTTCCTTCTTACTTTCAACCGCCTTCTTCTGCTCTTCCGTTGCCTTCTTAAGCTGTTCCGCCTTCTTGATCTTCTCGGAAGTTGTTTCAGCATGAGTACCTGCCGGCGCAAGTCCCGTGAGCAACGTTGCGGCTATGGCAATACTTATGATTTTCCTTAATAACTTCCTGCTTCTTCTCACAGCGTGAGTTCAACCTTTCTGTCCGTATGCTTGTACTGATAATATCTCACACCCGCAGCATCCAGCATTCTTCTCGAAGCTATCGTGCTCGGCTCATTCTCATATTTGTTGGAATCGTAGACTATGGTCTTTATACCCGACTGTATTATCGCCTTCGCGCATTCATTGCACGGAAAAAGCGTGACATACAGTTTCGCTCCCTCGAGCGTTCCTCCGCGATAATTGAGTATCGCGTTAAGCTCGCTGTGCGTCGTGTAAAAATACTTGTTATTGAGTGGATCTCCCACCCTGCACCACGGAAAATCATCGTCGGAGCAGCCTATCGGAAATCCGTTATATCCCATCGACAATATCTTGTTATCCTGGCTTACTATGCATGCTCCGACCTGCGTGTTGGGATCCTTGGAACGCATGCCCGACAGGATCGCTACTCCCATAAAATACTCATCCCAGGAAATGTAATCTTCTCTCTTATCGCTCATATCTTTCCTCTGTATTTCCAAACGTTAACGACAGTCTCAAAATGCTTCTTTATGCGTATGTTTCTTCCTCGATTGCCCTTACCTGCGACAGCCTGCGTACATGCTTCTCCTCCCCGGAAAATTCCGTCGAAAAGAATATGTCCACTATATCAAGAGCAAGGTTGGGGCCGATCACTCCACCGCCGAGAGCAAGGATATTCGCGTCATTGTGCATCCTTGTAAGCCTTGCACTTGTACAGTCGTTGCACAGCGCAGCCCTGATACCTTTGACCTTGTTGGCCACTATCGAGATCCCTATTCCGGTCGTGCAGAGTACTATGCCCTTCTCGCATTCGCCGTTTGCCACCGCTTCTGCAGTAGCACGTCCGATCGCCGGGTAATCTATCGAATTTTTATCGTAACTCCCGAAATCCATGATCTCATGCCCCTGCTCCTTAAGATGTTCGATTATAAGACACTTCATATCAAACGCACCGTGATCGCATCCAACCGCTATCTTCATTTTGTTTCTCCTTTTGATTATTTTATTCGGGGGGCAAAGCTATACTATCATTTTTATTTCCGGATTGTTCCGGGCTTCGCACTCCAACAATCCTACCCACCATTCGCAATCGCGTGGTGCTATGCCCCACTTCTTGCTCATGTTGGGACGGGTCATAAATCCTTGTCACCACCATCAAGCAAGCTTGTGGTGTTGACAGTATTATGACCCTAAATAAATACCATATTTTGGGGTTACATAATATTATAACCACATAATATTGCCTTATATAATATATAAAAAAACTCTGTATCTTGCAAGTATGAATTAGTGTTTTAAACTTCAATGATGTTATGTCCGGCAGCCTTTATAAGACGGTTCATTATCGCCTGTCCCATACGCGGCGTTTCAAAATCTTCCGAATAGATGATATCTATTTCCTTATCGTCACACTCTCTTAGTACGGAATACAGATGCCTTGCGATGGATTCCTCATCTTCGCGAGCCCCCATGTTCATCAAAAGTGTTGCGTTACCGTAATTTCCGATCGTCTCATCCGTTGCTATGATGCCTACGCGTTTACCCTGTGCAAGGCCTTTTGCAAGCCCTTCCTTCATATACCCTACTACCGCATCACGTCTGCCCTTTACTATTGTAAGTTCACCCTTAGGCGCATAGTGTCTGTACTTCATACCGGGTGCCTTCGGGCGCATGCCTTCAGTCTGCTTCCCAAACACGGCGGGATCATAATCAACATCTCCGAGTGCCTCACGGACCATCTCTCCGCTTATATAACCCGGCCTCAGTATCATCGGGACAGCACCTGTCATATCCACTATGGTGGACTCAAGTCCTATGACCGAAGATCCTCCGTCGATTATCATCTCTATACGCCCGTTCATGTCCTCCGTAACATGCTTGGCGCTCGTCGGGCTCGGACGTCCCGACAGGTTTGCTGACGGTGCGGCGATGAATCCGCCGGATGCTTTTATGAATTCCGCCGCTATCCTGTTGTCCGGCATCCTGACAGCCACCGTATCAAGACCGCCCGTCGTCTCCTTCGGAACGATATCCTTCCTGTTAAAGATCATCGTAAGCGGTCCGGGCCAGAACATTTCTGCAAGTTTTAAAGCCTTGCTGCCGACATCCGCCGCCACCTCATACAGATCCTCCATCCGGTATATATGGACTATGAGCGGATTATCCGACGGACGCCCTTTTGCCGCATATATCTTCCTTGAAGCCTCCGGATCGAGTGCATTTCCTCCCAGTCCGTATACCGTCTCGGTGGGAAAAGCCACCAGCCCGCCGCTTTTTATGATATCTCCGGCTTCCTTTATTATCCCGGCATCGATTTTTTCTTCATTTATCGTAACGATCCTTGTATGCATTTTTCTCATCTCCCGAACATATCCGCAGCCGGTCGGGCTGACGTAACCCTCCCCGCAAACGGATATCACACACTTAGTGTTACAAATATACCACATATCCTCCGATATTCACACAACTTTACACATATCATACACAGAACCTGCGTGAGGTGCACAACTTATATTTTCACAGCAACATATATTCCCGATTCTGTGATAAAATACCAATATGAAAACGGTAAACATTTACGCACTTACAAGAATAGAACGGCCGGAGGATCTGTCAAGAGCCGACAGGCAGCTCTCCGGGCGCGGATATTTTCTCAAGATAAAAGACTGGGAAATACAGGGGCTTAAGGCATTGACGCAGCATCTGTATGCGATGCTGAATGACATCTCATACCTTAATTTCTATTATTCGTTCACGATTCCCAAGCTCGGCAAGGAATTCGATCTGCTGCGGATCAACGATGACACCGTGATAAACATCGAACTTAAAAGCCGCAGTATCAGCAATGAACGTATCAAACACCAGCTGCAGCTTAACAGGGATTACCTTGCTTCTCTCGGCCGCTCCATCCGTTCATATACTTACCTGAGCAATGAGGACCGGCTCTTACGCTTAAGCAACAGCGGTAATCTTATCGAAGCGGACTGGGATACCCTCTGCCGTGATATCATCGGGCAGAACGACTGCATCGAGGATAATATCGAGCAGTTCTTCAGAGAAGAAAAATACCTGATCTCACCCCTTACGGATCCCGAGCGTTTTCTAAGGGGCAGTTACTTCCTGACTTCACAGCAGAAGGATATAAAGAAGCAGATACTTACCAATATACGAAATCCCCGCAACGGCATGATTCCCATGCAGGGCTTCATGGGCCTTCCCGGCACCGGCAAGACTCTGCTGCTTTATGATATCGCAATGGAATTGAGCACAGGAAGCAGACGCGTCTGCATACTTCATTTTGGCTCATTCCCGGATGAAATGAAAATGCTCAATGAACGTCTCAAACGCATTGACTTTTACCACTGTTCCGAACTTAAATCCCTTCCGTCGACCGGTGGATACAGCTGCGTTTTAGTGGACGAAGGGCACCGTATGGAAGGCCGGATGCTTGACGAACTTATCGGGATAAACAAAAGCGAAGGACTGCCGGTGATCATCTCTTACGATCATGAAGCGATAATATCACCGAAGGAGCGTCCACAGGACACCGGAGAACTCATTGATAACCTGCCGGACTTTATAAGATACCGCCTGACCAACCGTATCCGAATGAACAGTGAGTTATCATCCTATATCTGCTGCACCATGAATCATAAAGGAACCCACAGGATGAAATCCTATCCGTCGGTCTCGGTCTATTATGCGAACGATCCGGATGAAGAACGCATAATCTTAAATGACTGCATAAAAAAAGGTTTTACCCACATATCCGACAACAGTCTTGCCACCTGCCGCGAATTCGACAAGGTCGTAATGCAGATAGATGATACCTTCTACTATGATGAGGACGGTTTCTTAAGATCCAGGATAAACACGGAACCCAAAAAAGACACCGCACACAAAGTACGGCGTCTCTTCCATGGTCTTAACCGGGCAAAATCAGCCCTTTCGATAATCGTTATAAAGAATCCCGGGGTATTCGATATCCTTCTTTCAATCGCCCAGGGGCATTGATAAACTGTCTTCCGTCTCTTAGAATCTCTGCTCTCCCGCCACCGGACCGGGCACTGCGTCGCTCATCTGATTCTTAATTCGCTCTATTGCCCTCTTAACTGCCGGTATATTGATTATTATCAGTGTCACTGCCATCTCCGTAAGTATATAGCTGTAATTAT
>JAFSZZ010000093.1 GCA_017458765.1 Lachnospiraceae bacterium
AAAAGCATAAGCAAAAATGACGAGGGACTCAACAGGTTTCTTGTATTTGCTTATGCCTATATAATAGGACTTTGTGCGTATATTGTTCAATATATGTTAAGCGGCACAAAAACCATACTTATCTATTTCTGCAGTCTGATCGTATGGTACTCATATTGTGCAATTCTGGCATCAATGATAAACCAGTCGATCTACATTTTTGACAATAAGAGAAAATGGATCAGAAGGCTTACGGAGGTTCTCTGTTATTATTCGCTTCTTGTCGTTATAGCCGAACTGGTGGAAGAAAGTTTTGTTTATGATTCCAATATTACCGGGCTTGAGTTTAAGCCCGGGATCGTTCCGATGGCTGTTTTCTATGCAACCCCCATCGTCATTTACTATATCTGTATGGGATATCTGCTATGGGATTATCATAAGACTCATGTAAAGATCCGTGAAAAGCATCTTATGAAGCTGGCACTTGGGGCCGCGATCCTGTCCTTTATAGGGCTTATAGCCGAGACCATCTGTCATACCGTGTTCAACGTCAGATACCCGGTTTTCTTTGTTCTGCTTATAATCTCCTTTAAGCTGATGAGCGATCTGCATATAAAGAACAGAAGTTTCATGCTGCTCGAAGAGGATTTTGACTCTATTCTGAAAAACGATAATACGGATGCCGTATTTATCTGTAATGATGAGCAGGTGATACTCTATCAGAACAAAGGTGCACTGATAAATTCACAGTTATTCAGGGATACTTATGTGGGCAGGAAGCTTACGGATGTTTTCGTTCTTGATCCGGATGTCAAGAGAGTACTGAAATCCAAAGAAGCAAGAGATGGCCTGATGGTCCCCGCTGTCTATCCGCTGACAGAGCGTAAGCTTGTGATGAGCGTGGAATACATTTATGACTGTGTGGACGAGATACTTTGCAGCATAATAACAATACCGAATTATGAAGTGTCTATGGATGACAGGAGCTTCATGCCCGAAGAAGATGAAGCAGTGCGTGTGGGAAATGATCTGGCTTCCACGACAAAGGTTCCGGGTGTACTGGAAAAAGCCGAAGATCTGTCTGCCGTAAATATGTTCATAAATAAGGACGTTAATGTTCTTATAGTAGATGAGAGCCAGGATAATCTGGATCTTTATGCGTCTCTTCTCGGGCAGTATGATATAAAAACGACCCGCGCAAACGGTGGAAGACTTGCTATAGATATGATGCTCGATCCCTGTTATGATGCCGTTTTTATATATCTCGAAATGGAGAAGTTGAACGGTATCGAAACTGCGAAAAGGATAAGAGGGCTTGGAAACGGGTATTACAATGAAGTGCCGATAATCTTTATACTTTCCGAGCCTATTGCGAATGTATATAAGGATCTGCTGGATGTTAAGTTTAATGACTTCATTGAGATGCCGCTTTCCGTCGGAAATCTGAATCCCATATTAACGAGATGGCTGTGGAGACGTTATGCGATAACGGATAATATGACTCCCGCTATCGGCAGTTCGAGAACGGTAAGAAGCGTAAATGCTCTTGAAGATATGTACAGCGACTGTAAGGAATTCTGCGATAACGGCAAGATGAGCTATATCGGATACACATTAAAGGGTATGAAACGCCTGTGTTCAAAACTCGAATATAAGGAACTTACCGATGCCTGCGATAATATGACAGATGCATATATAAGAGGTCTTTATTCGGATATGCCCGAAATGCTTGAAGAATTTCATAATAAGCTTGAGCAGTTCCGCAGGAGCAGGAATTTCGGCATGGTCTACTGAGAATCCATCTTTCGGAAGGCTGTAGAGAGCATAAGTTTGATCCTGTTAAGCTGATTGACTTCGCTCGCACCCGGATCATAGTCTATTGCAACTATGTTTGAATCGGGATGAAGTCTTCGTATCTCTTTTATAACACCTTTTCCCACAACATGATTGGGCAGACAGCCAAAAGGCTGTGTGCATACTATGTTTTCAACACCCGAATGTATAAGTTCGATCATTTCACCCGTAAGGAACCAGCCTTCGCCGGTCTGATTTCCAAGGGATACTATATCCGAGGCGTATTCGGCGATCTGTTTTATGTTCACGGGGGCAGAGAAATGAACGCTTTCCTCCAGTGCCTTATTTGCGCTTCGACGAAGAAAATCAACTCCCCATATTGCAAGTGAACACAGGTATGAAGACCTTCTGGTGGAACCGAGATGTTCTGCCTTGAAAAGCTGGCAGTAGAAACAGTATTGCATGAAGTCCATAAGATCCGGTACTACGGCCTCGGCGCCTTCTGATTCTATGAGCTTTACAAGATCGTTATTGGCCGTGGGAGAGTATTTGACCAGGATTTCCCCGACCACACCTACTTTGGGTTTCCTTAATTCTTCGTTTATCGGTATTGAATCAAAATCGGCAACTATCTCACGGCACATTCTTTTAAATACACTGAAACTCTGCCTGGGCTGTATCACAAAATCCTGACATTTGCGGAGCCATTCCTCATGTACCCTGTCTGCGGAACCTTTTTCAAGTTCATAGGGACGCATACGGTAAAGACAACGCATGAAGATATCGCCGAAAATGGCAGCATAGGCAAGCCTGCTGATCAGCTTTAGATTTATCTTGAATCCCGGATTTGATTCTATCTTACCGAGATTTAAAGAGATGACGGGTATGTGTTCATAACCGGCATTTCTCAGTGCTCTTCTTATGAAAGCGATGTAATTGGTCGCACGGCAGCCGCCTCCTGTCTGGCTTATTATGACAGCCAGTCTGTCGGTATCGTATTTACCCGAAAGGATGGCATCCATGAGCTGTCCGACTACGATGAGCGAAGGATAGCATGCATCGTTGTTTACGAATTTAAGACCGACATCGACAGCCGCCCTGTTCGAATTATCGGGTACTATAAGATTATATCCGCATGAATTAAAGGCTTTCTCCATTATGTCAAAATGTATCGGAGACATATTGGGGCAGAGTATGGTATAATTCTTTGCCATCTCTTCCGTGAACAGTACACGTTTATATGCCGAAGAATTTATTGTACGGGATTCGTTTAACTTCTTCTTCAGTTTTATCGCACTCAAAAGCGAACGGATACGTATCCTGGCAGCACCGAGGTTATTTACCTCGTCTATCTTAAGACAGGTATAGATCTTGCCCGATCCCGTGAGGATATCGCAGACCTGGTCGGTTGTTACCGCATCGAGTCCGCACCCGAAGGAATTAAGCTGAACAAGATCTATATCGTCTCTTGTTTTGACATAGTTGGCAGCGGCATATAGCCTTGAATGATACATCCATTGATCCGAAACGAGAAGAGGGCGCTCACAGGGATTTAAGTGAGATACCGAATCTTCTGTAAGAACAGCAAGCCCATATGAGTTTATCATCTCGGGAATGCCGTGGTTTATCTCGGGGTCGATATGATAGGGACGGCCGGCGAGAACGATACCGTGGCAGTTATTGTTCTTAATGTATTCAAGAGTTTCCTCACCTTTTCTGTATATTTCTTCGCGGGCCTTCTCCATTTCCTCCCATCCGTCTTTCGCGGCTGCATACACTTCATCCGAAGGTATTTCGGGGAAAGAAGCTATAAGCTCATCGGAGACGATCTTTAAGCTCTCAAAGCTCAGGAAGGGGTTATGGAAACGTACTTCCCCATGTATGATCTCGTCCATATTATTACGGATATTTTCACTGTACGAGGTTACGATCGGACAGTTGTAATGATCAGTCGCACCTGCCTGTTCCTTCCTCTCGTAGAAAAGAGCGGGATAGAAGATGTACTTTATCCCCTGCATGATAAGCCACTTGACATGGCCGTGTGCAAGCTTGGCAGGATAGCATTCCGATTCACTCGGTATGGACTCGATGCCGAGTTCGTAGATCTTGTGAGAGGAACGCGGAGACAGAACTACTCTGTATCCGAGTTTTGTAAAGAAAGTAAACCAGAAAGGATAATTCTCATATATGTTGAGTACACGAGGGATGCCTACGGTTCCGCGTTTGGCATCGGGCAGCTCGAGAGGCTCATAGTTAAATATCCTGCGTTCCTTATATTCAAACAGATTGGGTATGTTATTTTCGTTTTTTGTCTTTCCCAGACCGCGCTCGCATCTGTTGCCGGAGATATACTGGCGTCCGCCGCTGAACTTGTTTATTGTAAGGCGGCAGTTGTTCGTGCAGCCCTTGCACTTTGCCATGGATGTTTCGTATTTAAGTGCATTGATCTGCTTTATTGTAAGCATCGTGGTCGTCTTGTTATCTTCATAACGCTCGCGTGCTATTAGAGCAGCGCCGAATGCCCCCATTATACCGGCTATATCGGGTCGGATCGCATCGCATCCCGCGATCTTTTCAAAACTTCGAAGGACCGCATCATTATAGAAGGTCCCTCCCTGTACAACTATCTTACTTCCGAGGGTTGAGGCATCGGATACTTTTATGACTTTAAACAGTGCATTTTTAATAACGGAATACGCAAGACCTGCGGAAATGTCGGATACGGATGCGCCTTCCTTCTGAGCCTGCTTTACCTTTGAGTTCATAAATACGGTACATCTCGTACCGAGATCTATCGGATGCTCCGCAAACAGAGCTTCTTTTGCAAAATCGGTAACGGAGTAGTTTAAGGATTTTGCAAAGGTTTCTATGAAGGAGCCGCAGCCCGAACTGCAGGCCTCGTTAAGCAGGACAGAATCAACGGTCTTATTCTTTATCCTGATGCATTTCATATCCTGACCGCCTATATCAAGTATGCAGTCGACTTCGGGTTCAAAAAAGGCGGCCGCATAATAATGAGCAACCGTTTCGACTTCGCCCTCGTCAAGCATTAAAGCGGCTTTTATAAGAGCCTCACCGTATCCCGTCGAACAGGAATGGACGATGGAAGCTCCCTGGGGAAGATTGGAATAGATCTCCTTTACGGCACGCAGTGTGGTGGCAAGGGGATCTCCGTTATTATTGCTGTAAAATGAATATAACAGTGAACCGTCTTCCGAGATAAGGGCGGCCTTTGTCGTAGTGGAGCCCGCATCAATACCGAGAAAACAGTTGCCTTCATATTCGGATAATTCGGCAGTGCCCACACAGTGGGCGTTATGTCGTTCTTCGAACTCTTCATACTGGGCACGGTCTAAGAACAGCGGTTCCATCCTGGCGACCTCAAATTCCATATGGATGTCGGAATTCAGTTTGTCGTCAAGTCCGCTTAAAAGGATGGTATTATCTTCCTTATAATTAAGTGCCGAACCTATCGCGGCAAAAAGATGTGAATTATCCGGTGCTATCGTATGCTCATCATCAAGCTTTAAGGTGCGCACAAATGCTGCCTTAAGTTCCGAAAGGAAATGAAGAGGACCACCCAGGAAAGCAACGTGTCCGCGGATGGGCTTGCCGCATGCAAGACCGGATATCGTCTGGTTTACAACGGCCTGAAAGATAGAGGCCGACAGATCTTCTCTGGTGGCACCGTCATTTATAAGAGGCTGTATATCCGATTTGGCAAATACACCGCATCTTGCGGCTATCGTATATAAGGATCTGTAATCCTTCGCATATTCGTTCAATCCTGCCGCATCTGTCTGTAGAAGGGATGCCATCTGGTCTATGAAGGAGCCGGTGCCGCCCGCACAGATACCGTTCATTCTCTGTTCGACGTTTCCGCCTTCAAAATAAATGATCTTGGCATCCTCGCCGCCAAGTTCGATCGCAACATCAACCTTATCACTGTAATCCTTAAGAGCTGTTGAAACCGCGATAACCTCCTGTACAAACGGGATCTCAAGATGGTTCGCCAAAGTCAGTCCGCCGGATCCGGTTATCATCGGATGGACCTTCATGTCTCCGAGCCTGCCATACGCATCGGAAATGAGTTCCTTAAGCGTTTTCCTTATATCGGCAAAATGCCTTTTGTAATCGGAAAACAGTATGTTATGTCCTTCGTCCAAAATGGCCACTTTGACCGTGGTCGATCCTATATCTATACCGAGTGTATATAATTCATTATTGCTTGTCGTAACGCTCATCTTAACTGCCTTTCAATCCATTTGCATACTTTGATATACTACTACAAAAACACGAAAACATCAAATATTTACTTTTATTGGAGTAAATGCTAAACTACGTTGTAAAGATCAGCAAAATATAAGGAAGCATGACATGAACGGTTTTTTATATAAATTGGAGCGCAAATTCGGAAGGTATGCGATAAGCAATCTTGCAAGATACCTGATATACGGATATGCGGCAGGTTACGTACTTTATTTTCTGAGTGTTATCTTTAAGGTGGATCTTCTGAATTTTATATCACTCGATCCGTATAAGATACTGCACGGACAGATATGGCGTCTTGTTACATGGATCATATATCCGCCGCAGTTCAGTTTCTGGGCGATCTTCCTGCTCCTTATCTTTCTGTCCTTCGGGACAACGCTTGAAAGGACCTGGGGAACGTTCCGTTTTAACCTTTATATCTTATCAGGCATATTTTTTACGATCATAGGTGCTTTTATCCTGTACGGTGCATATTTTGTGGCGGGATATACGGGCAAGTATCCGGACTATATCTTATCAAGCCATATAGGAGATTATTTTCAGACTTATTATGTATATCTGACGATCTTCTTTGCCTGTGCCGTTGAGTATCCCGATATACAGATGCTCATGATGTTCATAATACCCGTAAAGCTTAAATGGATAGCGATATTCACGGCTGTGATCCTCGGGGTGAATTTCCTTGCGGGCAATTGGGAATCTAAGATAGCGATAATAGCTTCACTGCTGAATTTCGGACTGTTCTTCCTAAGTACCAGGAATTATAAATACATATCACCGAAAGAAGTACACAGAAGACAGGATTTCAAACGCCAGACACACAGACCTTCCATGGTGACAAAGCATAAATGCGCTATTTGCGGGAGGACCGAGGATGACGGGGAGGATCTTGAATTCAGGTTCTGTTCCAAGTGCAACGGAAATTACGAGTACTGTCAGGACCACCTTTTCACTCATGAGCATGTCAGATAGCAGGTTGAGGTAGATAATGGATGAACAGCAGTTTAAAAAGATAATGATACAGGTTCGGGCCCTTGCAAAAAGCCAGGGTGAGACAATATCCAGGGAGCAGGTACATAATAAGTTCCTGCCGCTTAATGTTTCCGAAGGTCAGTTCCTGCTCATATATAAGTATCTCGATGAAGAGAACGTAACCCTTTTTGATACGGAAGAAGAAAGGCTTAAAGCTTCCGGTCAGGGTGAGGGCGGAAGTGACAGCAAAGGGGACACGCCTCATTTAAGCATCGAAGATGATGATTGTCTTAAGATATATATTGATGAACTCAATTCTCTGAAGATCCCGGAAAAGGAAGAAAGACAAAGCATTATAGAGGATATATTGAAGGACAGGGAAAGCGCTGTTTCAAGACTGCCCGAAATGTATCTTAAGGAAGTCATAGATGTTGCCAGGCTCTATGCGGGACAGGGTGTCGCGCTGGAAGACCTTATAGGGGAAGGCAATATCGGTGTCCTTACGGGAGCCGGAATGCTTGATTGCTGCGAGAGTGCCCAAGAAGTCGATGAGTTCATGATCAGGATGATAATGGATTCGATGGAATCGATGATCATGGAGAATTTTTCCGATGACGAATTTGATCTTAAGGTTGTTGAACGCGTAAACGAGTTAAACGACAGAGCCCGCGAACTTGCGGAAGAAATGGAGAGGCTTGTGACCGTAGAGGAACTTGTAAGGGAACTTGCACAGGATGAAGAATATATAAGGGAAACGATCAGGCTCTCCGGGAATGCTATACCCTATATAGAAGGATA
This sequence comes from Lachnospiraceae bacterium, assembly GCA_017458765.1. Taxonomy (GTDB): domain Bacteria; phylum Bacillota; class Clostridia; order Lachnospirales; family Lachnospiraceae; genus UBA2868. The sequence goes on from JAFSZZ010000093.1 coordinate 7,816, forward strand.
TGATAAAAAAAATGATCTTTTTCCATAAAAATCCGGAAGGTATTTCGTAACTATAATATAAGGACAGAGGAAGATGAGATGAGTTTTGAAAATGTAAAAAAGTTAAGTTCATATGAAGTGATCAGTGAAGAGAGGCTTAAAGATCTTAAGTCGGACGGCTGTATTCTGCGTCATAAGAAAACCGGTGCAAGAATATGCCTTATCGCAAATGATGATGATAACAAGGTTTTCTATATAGGCTTCAGGACTCCGGCCAAGGACAGTACGGGTGTTCAGCATATCATGGAGCATTCCGTATTGTGCGGATCTAAGAAGTATCCGGCGAAGGATCCGTTCGTGGAACTTGCCAAAGGATCGTTGAATACATTTCTTAACGCGATGACTTATCCCGATAAGACGGTTTATCCGGTTGCAAGCTGCAATGACAAGGATTTTAAGAATCTCATGGATGTGTATCTGGATGCGGTCTTTAATCCGAACGTATATAAGAGACCTCAGATATTCAAGCAGGAAGGCTGGCATTACGAATTAAAGGATAAGGATGATCCGATAACGATAAACGGTGTTGTATACAATGAGATGAAGGGGGCTTTTTCCTCCCCCGACGATACTCTTGACCGTGAGATAATAAGATCGCTCTTTCCGGATACCGGATATTTTAATGAATCCGGAGGAGATCCCGATATCATACCGGAACTAACCTATGAGGATTTCCTCAGGCTTCACAGCGAATATTATCATCCTTCGAACAGTTATATATATCTCTACGGTGATATGGATATGGCTGAGAGGCTTGATCATATCGACAGGGAATACCTTTCCGGATACGAGCATATAGATATCGATACTAAGATCGGTGTACAGAGTCCCTTTGAAAAGACGGCAAGATATGTAAAAGAGTATTCGGTTACCGAGGATGAGCCGCTTGATGAGAATACTTATCTGTCCTATAACATGGTGATAGATAATGTACTTGACAGGGAACTTTATATTGCCTTCCAGATACTTGAGTATACCCTTTTATCAGCCTCGGGAGCAGTGCTGAAACAGGCTCTCCTGGACAGGGGTATTGGCAAGGATGTCCTGAGTACTTACGAAAACGGGATCTATCAGCCGTTCTTCTCGATCATAGTCAAAAATTCCGAGCCGGAGAAGGAAGAGGAGTTCATATCGACGGTAAGGGAAGTCCTTGAAGACGTTGTTAAGAACGGACTCGATAAGAAGGCGCTCAGGGCAGGTATAAATGTATATGAATTCAGATACAGGGAAGCCGATTTCGGTTCATATCCCAAGGGACTGATGTATGGGCTCCAGGCTCTTGACAGCTGGCTCTATGATGAAGAAAAACCCTTTATACATATAGAGGAAAACGATACGTTCGCAGCTCTCAGGGAACGTATCGATACGGACTATTTTGAAGATCTTATAAAGAAATATCTTATCGATAACAAGCATTCCTCAATAGTGATACTTAAGCCCGAAAGGGGACTTACCGCAAAAAAGGATGCCATACTTGCGGACAGGCTTAAAAAGTATAAGGATTCATTATCGGATGAGCAGATAGAAGAGCTTATAAGAGATACTAATGAACTCTTAAGATATCAGGAGGAGCCGAGCACAAAGGAAGAACTTGAGACGATACCTCTGCTTGAGATATCGGATATCAGGAAGGAGGTGCTGCCTTTTACGAATGAGGTATCGTATGCAGGCGATACTCTGCTGCTCACGCATGATATCTTTACAAACGGCATCGGTTACCTGACATTATCATTTGATATAAGTTCCGTTCCGGACAGGCTGGTTCCTTATATAGGTTTGTTCCAGAACATATTCATTTCGGTAAGTACGGAGAATTTCAGTTATGCCGATCTGGCAAGCGAGATAAACCAGAACTGCGGCAGTATATCATCGGGTGTGAACTGTCACGTAAATTCGGAGGATCCTTCCGACTTCAAAGTTGTTTATGATATAAGAGCCAAGGCTTTGTATGAAAAGCTTCCTTTTGTGTTCGGGATCATAAGAGAGATGATAAGGACTTCCGATTACAATGATGATAAGAGACTCTTGGAAATCCTGAATATGGTAAGATCGAGCCAGCAGATGACATTTATGTCGTCGGGACATGCAGTGGCGGCAATGAGGGCTATGTCAAAATTTTCCGTATCCGCGGCACTGGTTGAAAAAACGAACGGAATAGAATTCTACAGGTTCTTAGATGATATCATAGAGAACTTCGATACAAAGAAGGAAGAATTAAAGAAGTCACTTAAGGAATTTGCAGTATGTGCTTTCAGAGCCGAGAACCTCATGGTTGATTATATCGCGGAAAAAAGCCAGAATGCTCTTCTTGCGGAACAGACCATTAAGTTTACAGATGATCTTTTCACAGATCCGGTGGAAAAAGGAAGCTGCAGCTTAAGTGTATCCCCACTGAATGAGGGATATAAAACATCGGCGAAGGTTCAGTATGTGGCTGTTGCGGGTGATTACAGAAAGGCGGGATTTGAATATACCGGGGCTCTTCAGGTATTAAGGACTATAATGAGTTATGATTATCTGTGGATAAATGTAAGAGTCAAGGGAGGCGCGTACGGATGCATGAATTCATACACCAGGTTCGGACCGATGTATTTTGCATCTTACAGGGATCCCAATCTTAATGAAACGCTTAAGATATTTAAGGAAGCGGAAAAATACATCAGTGAATATTCACCCGATGAGAGGGATATGAATAAATATATAATCGGAACGATATCGAACATGGATATCCCGCTGACACCGCGTGCAAAGGGATTAAGATCAATGATCGCCTATATTACGAAAACAACATACGAAAAATTACAGAAGGAACGCGATGAAGTTTTAGGTGCAAAGGCAGAGGATATAAGAAAACTTGCCGGACTTGTCGGAGCGGCGATAAAGGATCCGGTAGTCTGTGTTCTCGGAGGCGAGGAGACGATAGAAAAAGAAGCGTCACTGTTTGATAAAGTTGAAACCTTATTATAAACAGGGCAGAACAGTTAATGAAAGGGAGGGAAAATATGAAAAAGAACAGGATA
>JAFSZZ010000001.1 GCA_017458765.1 Lachnospiraceae bacterium
ATAGAACTCAGGTGGAAGACGTATGATGAATACCCGGAGTACCCTCAGGGAACGGATGCGTTTAATCATAACGTTTCAATAATAGATCTTCTCTGTAATGTCGGAGAGGAAGCACCGTATTATATCTGGGGTTTCAGAGAAAGAACGGAGTTAAGATCCTGGGTTGCGGATAATAATTGATTTAAAACGGGTGGATCGATATGAAATGGGAAAAGTTTGATTTTTGTTTTAACAGCGGAGCTTATCTTGACGGGTATGACGGTGCTGCCGTGCCGCAGGCCATACCGGTATCGGATGATATTGTGAGAGTATATTACAGTCCGAGGGATAAGCAGAACAGATCGCATATCTTCTATGTGGACATAGATATGAACTCATTATCCGTGGCTGATGTATGCAGGGAACCGGTATTAAGTCCGGGAGAGCTCGGTGCTTTTGATGACAGCGGCACAATGATGAGTTATCTTGGGTTTTATGAAAACAAGTGGTGGCTCTATTATATCGGCTGGAATCTCGGCGTTACCGTTCCCTTCAGGAATTCGCTTGGCCTTGCGTTCAGCGAAGACGGCATACATTTTAAACGTGCCTACAACGGACCTATCCTTGACCGCACAAAAGAAGAGCCGCATTTCTGTGCATCCTGCTGGGTACTTAAGGAAGACAGATACAGAATATGGTATTTGTCCTGCGTTAAATGGAGGCTTGACAAGGAAGGCAAACCGGAGCACTGCTATCACATAAAATATGCAGAATCCGATGATGGGATCAACTGGGAGCGGCATGGCAGGATTGCCATAGATTTTGAGAATGACAGTGAATACGCCATATCCAGACCCTGCGTTATAAAGGGCGATAAGGGCTATCATATGTGGTTTTCACACAGAGGCGATAAATACCGGATAGGATATGCATTTTCGGAAGACGGGATAGACTGGAAGAGGATGGATGATCAATCGGGTATCACCATATCGGAGAAAGGATTTGACGATATCATGATCTGCTATCCGAACGTGTTCAAATTCAAGAATGAATACTATATGCTTTACAACGGCAACAGATACGGAATGACGGGTTTTGGGATAGCGAAGCTTGTTGAGGGTGAGATATGAAAAAACTGGTGATATTCGGAGCTGATGATTTTGCGCAGCTTGCGAGATTTTATTTTGATAATGACAGCGAATATAAGGTATGTGCGTTTACGGTTGACCCCAAATATCGAAGTGAAGAAACCTTTTGCGGTCTTCCGCTTGTTTCTTCCGATGAACTGGAAGAAAAGTATCCGTGCAGCGAATACGATCTGTTTATAGCGATCGCATATACGCATCTGAATGCGATCCGGGAACAGAAATATCATGAATTTAAGGAAAAAGGTTATAATCTTGCAACGTATATAAGCAGCAAGGCCACATGCTGGAATGAGGGCAACGAATTCGGGGACAATGTTTTCATTTTTGAGGATAATACCATTCAGCCTTATGTTCATATAGGTGCGGATACAATTCTTTGGAGTGGAAATCATATCGGGCATCATGCCAGGATAGGAAACCATGTTTTTATCGCAAGCCATGTGGTACTTTCGGGGCGTACGGTAGTCGGAGATAATTCGTTTATAGGAGTTAACGCATCGGTTAACGATCATGTCCATATAGCGGAACGCAATGTTATAAGTTCCGGTGCCCTGATCACGCGTGATACGGAAAAGGACAGCATATATAAGGCAAAATGGACCGAGAAAAAAGACAGTGACATAAAGAAGAGTAAATTCTTCTTTTAGGATGCGGGTGTGTTATCGACAGATATGTGTGAAATGAGTTTTATTATTCCCTGTTACAGAAGCGAGAGCACCATAGGGAATGTGATAAACGAAATAAGGGATACGGTAAAAAAACTTTCCGTGGATGACTATGAGATCATAGCGGTGGATGACTGTTCTCCGGATGGCGTGTACGAAGTCTTAAAAGACATTAGTCAAAAGGATCCGCATGTGAGAGCGATACGTTTTTCCAAGAACTTCGGACAGCATGCGGGAATGATAGCGGGAGTCCAGCATTCCAAAGGCAATATATGTGTTTTTCTTGATGATGACGGGCAGTGCCCGGTAGACCATCTTGATGAACTTATAAAACCGCTTTACAACGGCTATGATGTTGCGATAGTCGAATACGGAAAAAAGAAACAGAGCTTTTTTAAAAACATCGGAAGCACCTTCAATGAGATAGCCGCCAATATTCTGATCGATAAGCCCAGGGATATCCAGATGGGCAATTTTATGGCTTTCCGGCGTTTTGTGGCAGATGAGATAGCAAGATACAGAGGACCGTATCCGTATATATCCGGACTTCTGTTCAGAAGTTCCGCAAGAGTGATCAATGTTCCTTTAAAAGAGCGGGAGCGCATGGCCGGCGGAACAACATATACGTTTAAGAAGCTTGTGGCCCTGTGGGTAAACAGTTTCACAGCCTTCTCGATCAAGCCGCTCAGAATGGCTGTCATAGCCGGGATCATTGCAGCGGTGATCGGTTTGATACTTGCGGTGGTGACAGTGATACGAAAGATAGTGACGCCGGTTATGACAGTGGGCTGGAGTTCGACGATATCGGTAATACTGGTGCTTGGTGGTCTGATACTGTTTGTCCTTGGGATCATAGGCGAATATGTCGGCAGGATATACATGTCGATAAATGAAACACCGCAATATGTGATAGCTGAAATGAATAACTTTGATGACCGGGTTTAGCGGTTCTCTGTAAGGATTACCATATAAATGGCACTTCGGTTTTATACCGGCTGCTCGGGCAGCGGTAAATCTTATCAACTGTATAAGCATATTATAGATGAATCGTTGGTCCATCCGGATCTTACGTATCTTATCCTGGTGCCGGAACAGTACAATCTTACTACCCAGCAGCAGATCATTTCCATGCACCCAAAGAAGGGCATTTTGAATATTGATGTCTTAAGTTTTACCCGCCTTGCGCACCGGGTGTTTGAGGAGGTCGGTTATTCGCGCGCAAAGGGTAAGACCTTGGATGATATAGGTAAAAACCTGATCTTAAGACACATGGCAAGCGGTAATGAAGATAAGCTGACGGCGCTGGCGGGGATCTTCAGCAAGCTTGGTTATATAAGCGAAGTCAAGTCTGTCATTTCGGAGTTCATGCAGTACGGGATCGGTACAAATGAACTTGGGAATCTGATCGAAATGAGCGAAGGAAAGGGGATACTTAAAGCCAAGCTCACGGATATCAGATATCTTTATGACGAATTCCTTAAATATATAAACGGAAAATACATAACGACCGAGGAGATCCTGCAGAAGGTAAGGGATGCCGTTCCCGCGTCAAAGAAGCTCAAGAGGAGCGTTATCGTGCTTGACGGTTATACCGGTTTTACTCCTGTCCAGCTTCAGCTTATAAGGGCGCTGCTTGAAAACTGTGTGGATGTATACCTTACTCTCCTTATGGATGTTAGAAACGGCATAGACGATCCTGTAAATGAGCAGGATATCTTTTACATGTCCTACAAGACCAGATCGGCTCTTTTAAAGCTGTGCAGTGACCACGATATTGATATAAACCCCGATGTGATAATGGATGGAGAGATCCCTGCGAGATTTCTGTATGACAGGGACGGAAAATGCATAGAGGAGAGCAGGCGCAGCAATGATCTTATCCGGCTTGAGAGGGAGCTTTTCAGGACCGGAGAAAAAGCAGATAAAGGCAAGCCCTCGAACAGAAGAGATCCGGACGGTAATATCCGTATCTTCACGGGTGCTGATCCGGATGATGAAGCCATGGAGGCGGCAGTACGGATAGAGAGGCTCATACGTGAACATGGATATCATTACAGGGATATCGCTGTGGTGAGCGGAGATATCGGTACATATATGAATGCATGTTCAAGGGCATTTACAAAATATGACATCCCTTTCTTTATTGATAAAACGGTTCCGGTACTGTTAAATCCGATGATCGAATATATAAGGGCGGTCTTTGATGTCATAACGGATGACTTAAGCTACGGATCCATGTTCCGTTGTCTGCGCTGCGAACCGGCCGGATTTGAAAAAGATGATGTGGATCTTCTGGAAAATTATGTCCTTAAATACGGAATAAAGGGAAGAAAACGCTGGAGCACAGGCTTTGTGAGAAAACCGAAGGATATGACAAGCGACGGCCTTGCTCGGATAAATGACCTGAGGGAAAGAGCAGTAGAGAGTATAAACCTGTTCCTTGACGAGCTTACGGGCGGAGAAGAGGGTGGATCTAAGGACAAAAATGCGGAGTATGACGTAAAGCTCATCTCGACCGCGCTGTACCACTATATGAAAAGAGCGGGATTGCAGGAAAAGATGGAGGATCTTGGCCGTTTGTTTGAAGAACGGGGGGATGCGGTACGTGCACGGGAATACGCAGAGATTTATGAAGAAGTCTGTGTCCTGCTTGACAAAATGGTCAATTTTCTGCCGGATGAGGTCCTTACTCTTAAGGAATATGCGGAACTTCTTGATGCCGGTTTTGCCGAGATAAGGACAGGCGTGATCCCCAAGTCCAACGATCATGTACAGATCGGTGATATAACAAGGACAAGGCTCAGGAATATCAAAGCGTTGTTTTTCATGGGTGTAAATGACGGGATAATACCTTTATCATCGGGTAACGGCGGGATACTGTCCGATATGGAGAGGGAATTCCTTCTTGATAATAACAGTGGGATAGAAATGGCGCCGGGACTGCGGGAGCAGGCATACACTCAGCGACTTTACCTTTATATGCTTGTAACAAAACCGTCTGAGCGTCTGTATATCTCATATGCGGGAATGGATAAGGAAGGGCAGTCGCTCAATCCGTCATATTTTGTTAAGACCATACGGTACATGTTCCCGGAAGTTAAGACGGAGCATCCTGATGAGAGCATACGAAACAGGGTATACGGCAGCAGGACCGGGTACGAAATGTTAGCCTCATCCCTTCAGGAAACGGTAAGGGAAGAAGGAGGCAAAGCATCCGGTGATTTTCTGTCGCTTTTTAAGATATATACGGATAATGAAGAATACAGGGAAAAAATAGGTTATCTTCTTAAGGGGGCGTTTTCAGAAGGAGTCTTTGCAAGGAAGGATAAGATAAGCCGGGCTGTCGCGGATGCACTTTACGGACGGGAGCTTACCTGCTCGATAACCCGTCTTGAGAACTATGCAAAATGTGCTTACAGCCATTTCCTTAAATACGGACTGTCGCTTAAAGAGAGGGAACTGTTCTCGTTTGAAGCAAAGGATATGGGTTCGGTGTTCCATGATACACTGCAATATTATGCGGGACTTCTCAAGGAAAGGAAACTGTCCTGGTTCGAACTTAGCGCAGATGAGAGAGAGCCGCTTATTGAAGAAGCGATACAGAGGTGCATAGGAAGCGAAGATTACGAGGCACTGTACGGCTCCTTCAGGACGAAATACATGATAAATCGGATGAAGAGGATAACAACAAGGACGGTCGATACCTTGACCGAGCAGCTTAAGAAAGGTAGTTTTATCCCGCAGGATTTCGAGTTCGCCTTCTCGGCGGCAAATGATTATACATCACTTAATATCGCACTGTCGGATGATGAGAAGCTGCATCTTATGGGCCGGATAGACAGGGTGGATGTTTGTGAGCAGGGTGATAAGGTATATGTAAAGGTCATCGATTATAAATCGGGGAATAAGAACTTTGACCTGGCTGCCGTCTATATGGGTCTTGATCTTCAGCTTGTGGTCTATCTTAATGCTGCGTTGGAATACATATCAAAAAAATATGACGATCGGGATACGGTGATCCCGGCCGGCATATTTTATTACCATATTGACGATCCCATGATAAATGCCGACGGATCCGATCCGATGACGGACGAGGAGATAAATGAGAAGATACTGGGCGAACTTAAGATGAGCGGGCTTGTGAACAGCGATGAGGAAGTTTACAGGCTTATGGATAAGGATTTTGATACAAGGTCGTCGGTCATACCGGTATCGGTAAGAAAAGACGGAGAATTCGGGCAGGGAAGCAGTGTGGCGAGCACCGAGGAATTCAAAGCCCTGTCAGATTATGTAAACCAAAAGATATCGGAAATGGGTACGGAGATCCTTAACGGCGATATAAAGATAGAACCTCACAAAAGATCTGAAAAGGATGATCCACAGTGCAGATATTGCGATTATGCCGGAATCTGTGGATACAGAGGCGAGGGAACAGTGCCTGATTCATAGCCATTTTTTGATACCGGGGATCAGTTTTATAAGGGATGCCGCTGCGATACCGAGTGCGTACAGGGCAAGAGCATAGGGTATGAACAGCAGGAGAAGAGGACAGATATTTTCACCGTACCGGTAGATGTTCATGCAGATGTCATCGCGGAGTATTTCCTCTAAAAGATAGACAATGAAGATGCAGCCTCCGACATGGGATACGATCCTGCGGGCTCTGTCCTTAAGCGGTCTTTTTTTCTCGAGTTCCCTGACAAGACAGAAGATGCAGAATGCAGGTATGAAGATCATGCCCTCTATGTATTTGTAGGTCCATTCGCCGCTCTTTAGGAAATCGTTATAGGTCAGGCCGGCGCAGGAAATGCCGTTTATGAGTAAAACCATGACGGTCACGGGAATATTTCTGTCAGAACGGAGCAAAACGATATTTCCAAAACGTCCCATGATCCTTGAAGGATTGAAAACGGCATCGATATAATACCCGGTAAGAGGATATATGACTCCCAGTGAAAGGATCGGCAGGCTGAGATAATTATCGCTTCCGAGCAGGCGGTTCACAAAGTATAAAACAAAGTTAAAGATCAGGCATAACAGCATGAGATAATCATATTCACCTTTGGTCAACGAAAGGGCAAGCCTTCGCAGGAAAGGCAGTATCAGAAGAAAAGCGATATACACATAAAGAAACCAGAACGGAGTTATGAACGGCTGGCCGTTTATGAGCGTAAAGAAGTATTTTATGCTGAAACCGTATTCGGGATGCATTATATACAGACGGATATAGTAGATAAAGGACGCCGCCGTAAGTATTACGGCCATCTTCAGAACCCGCCTGATAAGAAGATCCTTTAGCGATTCCTTTTTGGGGATGAGCAGTGCACCCGATATCATCAGGAAGAGAGGGACACCGATCTTGGCTGTATTTGACAGCATTATGGAGATCACCTTAAGCAGCAGCGAGTCTGTACGTGTAAAGATATTGAATCCGTAGTCTCCGGTATGGTTAAAGATGACGCAGGTAAATGCTATTATTCTGAGGGTTTCAAGATATATTTTTTTTATGGCTGTGGTCTCCTGATATTTTGATCTAAGCAAGCTTGTGGTGGTGACAGGCTTTTGCCCCCGAATCATATTATACATGATTTTGCCCCGCTGTGACAAATATAAACAGATCATATATACGGGTGAACATGTTATGGCAGGTCAGGGTTTTGATAACAGTGCGGATACAGTACGGATGAACAGAGGACCGGCAGGAGAGATATGGAATATACAAAAGAACAGTTACAGGCAATAGAAACAAGGGGTTCGCAACTGCTCGTGTCTGCGGCAGCAGGCTCGGGGAAGACAGCTGTGCTTGTTGAACGGATAATCAGACGGATACTTGATGAAGAGGATCCGGTTGATATAGACCGTATGCTCATCATGACCTTTACCAAGGCCGCTGCGGCACAGATGAAGGAGAAGATAATAAAGACCATCGATGCAAAGCGTGCCGAAAAACCGGGTGATCTTAATCTCGTAAGGCAGTCCGCCCTTGTACATAATGCGAGGATAACCACGATACACGGTTTCTGTCTTGATGTCATAAGGGATCATTTTCAGGAGATAGGTCTCGATCCTTCGTTCAGGGTAGCGGACGAAGGGGAATCAAAGCTTTTAAAGCAGGGTGTGATAGAGGCTGTGATGGAGGAGGCTTATGAAGAGGGGAGCGAGGCATTTGTAAACATGACGGAATGCCTGGCTGCCGGTAAGAATGACAGTGCTCTTGAGGAGATACTTGGTAAACTTTACGATTTTTCGATGAGTGACCCGGATCCGGAGATGTGGCTTAAAAGATGCGCTTCTGTTTATGAAGATGCCTCCGAAGATACGATAGATGACAGCGAATGGATGAGGATCGTGCTTGACAGCGCAAGGCTTGTTATAGAAAATGCGTCGCAAAAAGCCGGGGAAGCATATGAGATTGCGGGCGCCGCAGACGGTCCCTATATGTATCTTCAGGCTGTCGAAAATGACATGGAGTTACTTGACGGGTTAAGATCCTGCAATGATTATGACAGTTACAGAAAAAGACTTAAGGAACTATCATGGGCCAAGCTTGGGCGCGCGTCAAAGGACGGTCCCTATGTGGACCCGGAATCAAGCGATAAGGTCAAGGATATAAGGAATGATTATAAAGCATCGGTAAATAAGCTCATAACGGGCGAATTTGCCTTAACGACCGGCGAACAGATCCGGAGGATCAGGGCATGTGCTCCGATCGTTAATGAACTGACCGGGCTTACGCGAAAGATCATAGCGGGATATTCGGAGATAAAAAGAGACAAAAAGGTTGTGGATTTTGATGATCTTGAACATATGTGCATTGCAATTTTATCAGCCGGAGACGGAGATACCGCGAAAGAATACAGGGAGTTTTTTGAAGAGATATACGTTGACGAATATCAGGACTCAAATCTTACCCAGGAGGCGCTGCTTAAGTACATAGCAAGGCCCGACAATCTGTTCATGGTGGGTGACGTAAAACAGAGCATATACAGTTTCCGTCTTGCAAGACCGCAGCTGTTCATGTCAAAGTATGCGGATTTTAAGCCTGTTGGTAGCCCTGTGGAAGACGGGCAGGGTATAAGGATAGATCTGTCGCATAATTTCAGGAGCCGCAGCAGCGTACTTGATTCTGTCAACGAACTGTTTTATCAGATAATGAGTAAGGAACTTGGGGGCATAGATTACGATGAAGCCGCTGCCCTCAAGGCAGGCGCCTCATTTCCGGCTGTCGATACACAGACAGGGACCGAGCTTATCCTTATCCCTCATGAGAAGGGAATAAACGACAGGGTGCTTGAAGCCAAGGTCATAGCGTCGCGGATAAAGGAACTGATGAAGGATCAGCTTATCTTTGATCCGACAGATGATGATCCAAACAGGATGCGCAGGATCCGCTACAGCGATATAGTCATCCTGCTTCGTTCGGCAAAGGGATGGGATGAAAAGTTCATGAAGACACTCCTTGATGAAGGCATTCCGGTGAATGTGATGAGCAGAACAGGGTACTTCGGTGCATATGAGATATCGTGTCTTCTTGATTATCTTACCGTGCTTGACAACCCGCTTCAGGATATACCGATGGCGGCTGTGTTAAGGTCGTATTTCGGCTGTTTCGATGATGAGGAACTGGCACTTATAAGGACGGAATATCCTGCAAAGTATATTTTTCTGTCGGTTAAGGCCTGCGCCGAAAACAGTGATGGTACGGGAGATGAAGGAAGACCTGCGGGAATCAAAAGGGAGACCCGGGCAAAGGCGGCGGATTTTCTGGACAGGTTCAATTCATTCAGGGATAAGCTCGGATATACTTCCGTATATGAGCTCCTGCTTGAGATGATCGACGGAGATTACGGGATATACGTAAGTTCTCTTCCGAACGGGAAACGTAAGAAGGCCAATCTTAACATGCTTCTGAAAAAAGCTGAGGATTACGGCAAGACCAGTTACAAAGGTCTGTTCCATTTTGTCAAGTATATAGAGATGCTCAGAAAATACGAGGTTGATTACGGAGAAGCAAACGTTACGGATGAGGCTGATGATGTCGTGCGGATCATGACGATACATAAGAGCAAGGGACTTGAATTCCCGGTTTGTTTTATAGCCGGTATGCACAAAAAGTACAATCTCATGGATTCCAGGGCAGCGATAATACCCGATATAGATATAGGACTCGGAGTGGAACTTGTCGATCCGGGAAGGCGGATAAAGCAGACGACAATGATCAAGCTGGCGGCATCGAGGAAGAAGATGTATGAGGTGCTTGCCGAGGAAGAGCGGATACTGTATGTCGCCATGACAAGAGCAAAGGAAAAACTCATAATGACCGGGATAGTCAATGACGTGGAAGAGGAACTCAAAAAAGATAAAGGAGCCGTCAAAGCTACGAGTTATCTGGATCTTTTGGTCCATGGCCTCAATAATGCAGGACTGCCTTCGGTGACTGTATCAGCCGGAGGGGCGACGGATCTCATAGATTCCGGGATACACGAAGCGGTCGGTCTTGAAGCCGGAAAGGAATTGCTTAAGGGCATGATAGCCGGCGGGAAAACGGAAATAAAGGATGATGGACTTTCCGGTATCATAAAGGATAGATTTTCATTTAAGTATCCGTACGGAAATGAAAAAAGTGTATTTGAGAAGGTGTCCGTTACAGAGCTAAAGCGCAGGAGTATGGAAGAAACACAGCCGGAGGATAAAGAACTGCCCTCACAGACCGTGGAATTGTTCCCGGAAAAAGACGCTCCGGCGGAGCAGAATGGAAAAACTGAATTTATACCGGATTTTATTTTGGGTCAGGATAAGGAGATACCTGCGACCCTTCACGGAACTGCCGTCCACCGCATTTTTGAACTTTGGGATTATGACAGGGGCACGACGAACGAGGACATCGAGGCTTTTTTGGGATTTGTTAAGCAGGAAGGTCTTATGCAGGATGAGCTGGCGGACAGTGTTCGTATTGAGGAAGTCTCGGATTTTTTAAACGGAGAGCTTGCATCCCGTATGCGAAAGGCTTCCGGGCGAGGACAGCTGTACAGGGAGCAGCCGTTTATGTTCAGCTGTAACGATCTTCTGATACAGGGAATAATAGATGCTTATTTTCTTGAGGATGATGAGATAGTGATCGTTGATTATAAGACGGACAGGGTGGATGATATGGGTGAACTTGTAAAAAGATATCATGTTCAGCTTGAATATTACGGCATGGCGCTGTCGGCGATGCTTGACAGACCGGTGCGGGATCTTATCATTTACTCCACACGATTTAAAAATACTGTAAAAGTTCCCTGCACTGTGTTAAACTGAGAATATGGATAAGAGATTTGATATACATACGGTAACTGCGATCGTTATCGGTACGATAATCATAATAATAACAAATTATTACATGCATTTATCTTCCTCTTTTTCCAAAGAGTGGATCGTGCAGATCTGTTCTGCCGTTGTCATTGTGATAGCTGCGGTGACGGGGACTGTTTCGGGATTTCTGATGCCGCTTGTTTCATCCATGATAGTCGGGATAGCGCTGATGGGTTTCGATGTGACGGTTGAATTTCTGATCCTTGCACTGTTTGGTATCTCAACCGGGCATTATATGGAGAAACTCGGTGTGCGAAAAGGAGAGTTTAACGGCATACGCATTATTGATTTCTGTATGCTTCAGATAATGCTTTCGATCATAGCGTGGATATGTGTTTATCCGCTTTCGGATTTCTACACGTACGGTCGCGATCTGCGGGAAACTCTGAACCTGGGAGTGTTCCACTGCGGAATATCGATAATTATCGAACTGTGCATCTGCCTGCCGGTACTCATTCTCTGCAACCGTCTGTTCAGGCAGAAACGGCTTGTCGAGGATGCACAGAGGGAATATCTTTACGACAGGAAATAAATACGATGCTTGTTACTTTATCAGATCAGTTATATATCCTGTGCACCTGTGGTATCACAGGCTTTTTTGTGCTCTCAAGACTTTATGGCAGGAAGGATAGGGACAGCCTGCCCGGACTTGGCAGTTCGATAGCCTGCGGGCTTGCCGTACTGACCGCTTATGCCGGATATTTCAGTCTGTTTTCGGGAGTCGGGGCTGCGGCAAATATTATCCTGATTTTTATATGCATCATCTTTGTCTTTGCAGACCGTAAGGCATATCATAACCTCATTTTATCAGTCTGTACCGGGATCCGTAATAAAATTAAAAAGGGAGATACGGCAAATACTGTTAACGGCAGGTTTATACCGGCAGTTAAGTACATTATCATCGTCTTTATAATTCTTATTTCCGCATATTTCACCTCTGCAGGCAGGTTTGCATATGATACCGGGACATATCATGCACAGAGCATACACTGGATAGAATCCTACGGCGTGGTCAGGGGGCTTGCCTATATGCAGACAAGGCTTGGTTTTAACAGTTCCTATTTATGTCTGTGCGCCCTGTACAGCATGCACTTTCTCGGACGATCCCTTCACGCCTTATCGGGATTTCTTGCATCATTCGTTATGATATATTCCGTAAACGGCTTTTTTGATCATATCATGGGAACCAATAGAGAGGAAAAAAATGGAGGAACTTTATCCGGATTTACTTTAAGGGTGAGCGATCTTCTTTATATCACGCCTTTTGCGTATTTTATCATAACGGCGGTGGAGATAATATCCCCAGCCACTGATTTCGGAGTCATCTGGCTGATTTTGTGGCTCTGTATAAGATGGGTGGAATTACTGGAAGAAGGGAAACAGGAACGGGAAAGCGCAATATCGGGCTATGCTTTACTATGCGTCATGGCAGTATTTCTTGTGTCGATCAAGTTAAGTGTCGGAGTGCTCGCACTCCTGGTCATAAAACCGGCATATGAACTGATCGGGAAAAAGAAGTGGGCGGATATTATCAGATATATCGCGGCAGGCATCATTTTGATAATGCCTTACTTTATCAGGAATTATTTCATAACGGGGTGGCTTGTCTATCCTTTTCCTGCGATCGATATGTTCAGTCCGGACTGGAAGATACCGCTTGAAGGGGTAAGGCACGAGGCCGATGAAGTGGTCGTCTGGGCCAGATATACCAGGGATACGGCTCTTATCGGGCAGAGCATAAGGGAATGGTTCCCGATCTGGTGGGATGAACAGGGAGCGGCGAACCGGTATCTTTCGGTCTCGGCATTTGCGGGTGCCGCGTTATTTGCGATAAGAGCCATTATATCTGTGGCCGTTATGTGTTATCGGCGTTTTAATGACAGACGGGATAGGGGCAGGCAGGATAAAGACGGATCATACCTGTATTTCGGTTTCATTCTTCTCATATGCTTCGCTTTTTTCATGGTATCGGCTCCGTCAAACAGGTTCGGTTACGCATACATCCTGCTGCTTCCTTTATTTGCTGCGGGAGACTGCATGGTAAATGTGGTCCCGTCGGTAATGAAGATCAATATAGCTTCAAATGAAAATGTAAAAAAAGGAAATTCGTCGAAAATAAAACATACAGCAGTAGTATTTTTCGGAATAGCAGCCTTTGCCTTTATATGTGGACCTATGTGCAAGGGAATCTATATGTTTGCATCGGATGACAGGCATTATGCGGCGGAAAACGGGATCGCAGGCTGTGCCGTTTTTCCAAAGGATTATCCCATGGCAGATTCTTCCTCAAAAGAGTGGGAAGGGATTAAGATATATTATCCTGTCATCGAAGGTGAACAGATCTGGTATCATGATTTTCCGGCAATACTGTATGAAGGGAATCTTGACGGTATTGAGCGCAGAGGCGGCATGATGAGAGACGGATTCAGATTAAGGTGATATTTGACTTTATTTTATCACCGGTCAGTGATAGAATAGCATGTGTGAGAGGGAGCCTTTGGGAGCTTGAATGAAAGGCGACAGGGAATACACATTAAGCAATAAGCAGAAGGCATTGGGCATATTTATCATATGCCTGATTTTTATATGTCTGACTGTGATATGTGCGAAGAAACAGAGCCGGACATATTCATATGATTTTAGCTTAAGGGATATAGAACTTAAAACAGCCGTGTTCGAAGACGGATGCATCACATCAAATGAAGCCTCATCTGATTACTGTTTTGCAACAAAACCCCTTGTTCTTCCGTCAAATGCATATAAGATCGAAATAACGTACAGGTCCGATGTTCCTGCTTATGCAGTAGTTCAGGGAAATAATGACTGTGTGTTTGATATACAGTTTCCACCTACGTATGGAGCGGAACAGACAATTGTCGATGAGCATATGATCCTTCCGCACGGAACGGATAAAGGAAAGATAAAGTTTTATCAGCCCGAAGAGGGAGAATTCCGGGTAAGCGGGATAAGGATACTGTCCGATAAACATATCTACAGTGACTACAAGATCATAGTTGTACTGACGGCGATAGTAGCGGCAGGGATGATCGTATTGATACTTATATTCAACAGATTAAAGCTTACGTGGACCAAGATGTCATATATCGGGCTGTTTTTGATAACGGTCATGGTCGTGAATATCCCGTTTTGCGTCAAGGGTATATATTATGAGATAGATACACAGGCGCATCTTAAACGTATAGAGGCTATTGTCCAGGGTATCCATGACAGGCAGTTCCCTGTGATAATCGGACCCAACTATGCCAACCAGTACGGTGAACTGGTGGCTTTGCAGCCGGGGCTTTTTCTGTATATACCTGCTTTTTTCCGGCTTATGAACATGTCGGTACCGGCAGCTTATAATCTTTACCTGATCCTGATCAATCTGGGAACGGCGGCAGTTGCCCTTGTCTGTGCGGAGAGGATGTTCGGAACTATAAGATGGGGGCTGGTCGCAGCTGTGTTCTATCTGGTTGAGCCCTTCCGGCTGTTTGTCATGATGAAGCTTGGAGCCGGAGCAGGTATGGGGACGGCGCTTGTTTTTCTTCCGTTTCTGGTTGTCGGTATGCATGAAACAATGAACAAAAGAGGAGCCCGCTGGAAGTATATCTCCGTCGGATTATGGGGGATGGCATGCTCTCATGTTATGGGCTTTGCTCTTGCTGTAATCGGAATGTTCATCTATATCCTTTTCCATGTCAGGAAGCTGTTTAAGAAGGAAGTTTTTTTCGCACTTGTCAAAGCGGCGGTTACATTCATTGTATTGTCTGTCGGAGTATTGGTGCCGTTTATCGGATATTATTTTTCAAAATGGAACAGAAGCGCACTTGCATGGACGGATTTTTACCATTATCCGATTGAATGGAACAGCGAGATAACGAGCATAATAGCACTTGTGGTAATCGCGGTTTCATATATGGCGGTAAAACAGACGGGTAACCTTACAAAATTCGGAAAGGGCATATTTGTGATCGGGTTTGTATCGACATTAATGTCTCTTAATATATTTCCGTGGTTTCTGTTTGGAAATATCGGACCGGTTGATAAGTTCCTGTCGATGATGCAGTATCCGTTGAGATTTCATTTTCTCGCGGTCCCGTATGTGTCTTATGCCGCGGCTGAGGCGGTCTGCTCGAATATGGATTCCCGCACGAAGGTGAGAAAAAAAGTTTTATATTCCATAGTGGCTGTATTTGCTGTTGGAGTATTGATAGGGGCTTATGATTATTTCAGTGTTGACAAGTTGTTTGATGACACTCTGGCAGGTGAGATAAATACGGTGATGGAGGATTATCTTCCGGACGGAACGCTTAGTGAATGGTATGCAAATGATACGGGAGAATTTTCGGATTATGATGAT
>JAFSZZ010000094.1 GCA_017458765.1 Lachnospiraceae bacterium
ATAGCGGTCTATTTTATCTACAACAATATCATTGTATATGCGACGCAGCAGTTCGTTATACTTAATGATATACTGCAGTTTAAAACATCAAGGGAGATCTTTTCGGTGCTCATTCCCGTGGCGCTTGTACTGGGAGTAGGCCTCGGATTCTTCGGGAGTCTTATCACGGTAAGGAAGCACTTAAGAGTGTGAGCAGGGGCATGAGGTAGACGCGAAGCGGACTAATGCCTGATGTCCGGAAAGGGAAAGATCAAGGGTTGGCCGATGCGTTGGGGAGCGCAGAGGTACCGCTTAAGACAAATGATAAGGGGATTAATATGAGTGATCGTAAATGCATGAAGGGGATACTTGCATTGATGATGTCGGTAACGTTAAGTATTCAGTTACCGCTTAGCGTAAGCGCGGATAAGTTGACGAACGACGTTATCAAACAGAGCGAGGAAGAGAAGAAGAACGCCGAGCAGAGCAAGGCGATCCTTAAAAAGGGACTGACCGATGTTAAGCAGCTGATCGCGGATCTGGAGAGTGCCAAAGGTCAGCTTGAGACATATATAATCCAGCTTGATGAGGATCTTGCGGTCATAGACGATAACATCAAGATGCTGGATGAGCAGCTTGCGGACAAGAAGGCCGAGATAGAGAAAACAAAGGGCGAGCTGGAGGATGCGATATGGCAGAGCCAGCAGCAGTACGGCCTTATGAAGAAGAGGATACAGTTCGTATACGAAAAGGGCCAGACCTCGAATATCGAGATGATCCTCAATTCGACTTCGTTTGTGGAATTCCTTAACCGCGCGGAATATGTAGCCCAACTGTCGGAATACGACCGCAGGATGCTGGACAGATATATCGAAACGACACAGCATATCACTGATGTGAAGACAAAGCTTGAGAAGGAGGAGGCCGAGCTTGAAGAAGCACAGGCAGCTCTCGAATCCGAGCAGGAGGCTCTGCAGGAACTTATTTCCGCAAAGGAGACGCAGATAGTCGCATATCAGACGGATATAACAAATAAGGAAGCGGCGATCAAGGAATATGAAGCGGAGATAGCCGCCCAGGATGAGATAATAAAGACCCTTGAGAAGAGGATAGCGGAAGAAAGAAGACGATTGGAGGAGGAGAACAAGTCACTTCGTAAATATGACGGAGGAATGTTCAAATTCCCCTGCCCAAGTTATACAAGGGTGTCGGATGATTACGGAACACGTATGCATCCCATACTGCAGGTTGAAAAGTTCCATAACGGTATCGACCTTGCAGCGCCTTCGGGATCGCCGATACTGGCAGCCTACGACGGTGATGTTGTATCTGCGGGCTATTCTTCGAGCATGGGTAACTATATCATGATAGATCACGGCGACAGCCTTATCACTATCTATATGCATGCGTCGGCATTATATGTATCGACCGGCCAGACAGTAAGCAAGGGTGATAAGATAGCTGCGGTAGGATCGACGGGGAGAAGTACCGGTCCGCATCTCCATTTCGGAGTCAGGCAGAACGGAAATTACGTCAGCCCCTGGAAATTTTTAAAATAGATCATAAGGGAGATAAAAATGTCCGATAACGAAAAAAGCCTTGTAAATAAAGGACGTTTACAGGGCTTTCTGATAACTTTCATTGTAATGACGGTACTTTTTCTTATCATAGGAGGCTTAGCCGGTCTTGCGCTGATAGGATCGGGGAAGTTTAATGTAGGCCTGCTGTACGGCAAGCCGGACAAATCCGTAATAGATAAAAAGACCGAGAGCAAGCTTGATACTCTCCAGGCGATAATAGAGCAGGAATATCTTAACGAGTATACGCAGGAAGATCTGCGCGACGGGTTATACAAGGGACTGATGGAAGGTCTTGACGATCCTTATTCGGTTTACTATACCGAGGAGGAATATCAAGAACTGTCCGAGGATTCGGAAGGCGTGTTTGAAGGTATCGGAGCATATCTGTCACAGGATCCGGATACCAAGGTCGTGACCGTTACAAGACCCATTCCCGATTCTCCGGCAGAGAAGGCAGGAATAAAGGCGGGGGATATCCTTGTTGAAGTGGATCATGAAAATGTAGAGGGAGATGATCTGAGCGTAACGGTAGCCAAGATACGAGGCCCTTCAGGTACCAAGGTGAACATCGGGGTGAGGCGTCAGAACAGGGACGGCATCGTGCGTTTCGATATAGTAAGAGCCAAGGTCGAATCCATGACGGTTGACTCAAAGATGCTTGATAACAGTATTGGCTACATCCAGATCTCGGAATTTGATGACGTGACTTCGGCACAGTTCAAGAAGGCTTTTAATGCTCTTGAGAGAGAAGAGATGCGCGGTCTTATAATCGACCTCAGGGATAACCCGGGCGGCAGTGTTAAGACCTGCGTTGAGATAGCGGATGAGATCCTTCCGGAAGGATTGATAGTATATACAGAAGAGAAGGACGGAGAAGGCGATAAGTACACTTCTTCGGGCGAGAATTTTTATGACGGACCGCTGGTAGTGCTTGTAAACGGTAACAGTGCGAGCGCCGCCGAGATCCTTACCGGAGCGATAAAGGATCATGAGCAGGGTACGATACTCGGTACGACTACTTACGGCAAGGGTATCGTACAGCAGATAATCCCTCTTGGTGACGGTACCGGAGTCAAGGTCACGATAGCAAGTTACTTTACTCCGAACGGGACCGACATCCATGGCATCGGCATTGAACCTGATGAGGAACTTGAACTTGATGTTGATGCATATCTCGAAGACGGTACTGATAACCAGCTTGATCGTGCCGTGGAGATAATAGAGGAGAAGATCAAAGACAGCAGCAAGTAGAATCAATAGATATGGATGAGGTTATAAGAATGGTGGGACGCATTGGTTCACCCAGTTATTCGATAGGAAAACTGTTCGTATATGAGCGTAATTCATACCGTCTGTCCCATAAGTTTGTTGAGGACAGGGATGCGGAGCTTGTAAAATATGAAAACGCAAGGCAGGACGCGATAGACAGCTTAAGCATTGCATATCAGAGGACAAATGAACGTGCGGGAGCCGAGAATGCGGAAATATTCAGGGCTCAGGTAATGATCTTAAAGGATGAGGAATACAATGCGCGCATAATCCAGAATATACTAACGGAAGGTAAGAATGCCGAATGGGCCGTGAGTGAGTCCAGCAGGCATTTCTATGATAAGTTCGCATCGATAGATGATGATAATATCAGGGCAAAGGCAATGGATATCAAGGACGTTGCCAATAAGCTCATCAGGCTTCTTACGGGAACCGACGGCGCTCTCAATATAAAGGAGCCTGTTATCCTGGCATCCGCATATCTAAGCCCTTCGGAACTGGTGCAGATACCCAGGGATATGTTAAAGGGTATCGTTTTGCTTGAAGGTTCCATATATTCACATGTGGTCATACTGGCCAAGACCGTCGGCATACCTATCGTTCTCGGTGTATATATGCCCGAGAGTCTTAACGGACATGAAGCGATATTGGACGGTGTGGGGGGTCAGGTTTTCACAGACCCCGATGAGGAGCTTAAGGAAAAATACAGGTTTCTCATAGATGAAGAGGACAGGGCAAAAATACAGCTTAAGAAATTCATAGGTGTAAAGACCGTTACTTCTTACGGCAGAAAGGTGATGCTGCTTGCAAACATTGCGGGATTAAGCGATGCGGAGAATGCGGTGGAATGCGATTCCGAGGGGATAGGACTGACGAGGACGGAATTCATGTTCATGGACAGGAATACCCTTCCCACGGAAGAGGAGCATTTTGAAGCCTACAGGGATATAGTTGATATCTGTAAAGGCAGGAGCATTGTTTTCCGCACTCTCGATCTGGGAGCGGATAAGGGAGCGGATCTCCTGCATCTTAAGGAAGAGGAGAATCCGGCTCTCGGTAAGCGCGCGATCCGGATATGCCTTACCGATAAGCAGGTATTCATCCCACAGCTTAAGGGGATACTCAGGGCTGCTGCCTACGGTGACGTAGCCGTGATGTATCCGATGATCACATCGGTTGAAGAGGTAGAGAAGATAGGCGGTCTGATGAAGGAAGCTAAGAGGGAGCTTGACCGGGACGGTATTTCATACGGAACGGTCCGTCAGGGTATAATGATAGAGACGCCGGCAGCTGCGCTCATTTCGGACGAACTTGCCGGAATGGTCGATTTTTTCAGCATAGGCACTAACGATTTAACGCAGTTTACATTGGCGATAGACAGGCAGAACAGAGAACTTGCACAGTTCTATAATCCTCTTCACGAATCCGTGATGAGACTTATAAAGATGACGATAGAAAATGCACATAAGGCAGGGATCCCTGTCACCATATGCGGAGAGCTCGCAAGTAATCCCGAAGCAACAAAGAGGCTTATAGACATGGGAGTTGATGCATTATCGGTATTGCCGAAGGATCTCCTTAAAATGCGTAAAGTAATATGTGAATTATAAATTTGAAAAAATACGGAGGAATGATTTATGGTTTCATGGAACAACCTGGATACTCTTAACAGTTTTAAGGAACTTTCGAAACTTAAGAAGGTATCCGTAAAGGAAGTAATGACAGGCGAAAACGGCGCGAAGAGGGCGAAGGAGTACAGCGCTGCGATGGCATGCGGAATGGACTTTAACTATGCCGCAAAGGCTGTGGATGATGATGTGCTTGATGCGCTTGCTTCTCTTGCCGATGAGGCACAGCTTGCGGAGAAGTTCGCCGAGCTTTATAACGGTGCCGTTATAAATACCGGTGAGAAGCGTCTCGTACTCCACCAGCTTACCCGCGGACAGCTCGGGAACGATGTTGTGGCCGACGGTGTGAACAAGAGAGAGTTCTATGTCGGACAGCAGAAGAAGATAGCGGAGTTCGCAGCGAAGGTACATGACGGTGAGATCGCAAACGGAAAGGGTGAGAAGTTCACAACTGTCGTGCAGATAGGTATAGGCGGTTCCGATCTGGGTCCCAGGGCTATATATCTCGCACTTGAGAACTGGGCGAAAAAGACAGGAAATTTCAAGCTTGAAGCAAGGTTCATAAGCAATGTGGATCCCGATGATGCGGCTGCCGTATTAAACGGTATCGATGTTGCACATTCACTTTTCGTCCTTGTGTCAAAATCGGGAACGACTCTTGAGACGCTTACGAATGAGAGCTTTGTAAAGGATGCACTAAGGAAGGCAGGACTTGATGCATCAAAGCATATGATAGCGGTAACCAGCGAGACATCACCGCTTGCAAAGAGCAGTGACTATCTTGCGGCGTTCTTTATGGACGATTATATAGGCGGAAGATTTTCTTCATGTTCGGCAGTCGGAGGTGCGATACTTTCTCTTGCGTTCGGTGCCGATGTATTTGCAAGGTTCCTTGAAGGCGCGGCTGAGGAGGACAAACTTGCCGCAGATAAGGATATCCGTAAGAATCCCGCAATGCTCGATGCGCTGATCGGTGTTTATGAAAGGAATATACTGGGTTACGACTGTACTGCAGTCCTTCCTTATTCCCAGGCTCTTTCAAGGTTCCCGGCACATCTTCAGCAGGCGGATATGGAGTCAAACGGAAAGAGTGTGAACCGTTTCGGTGAGCCTGTTGATTATAAGACAGGTCCCGTTATCTTCGGAGAACCCGGCACCAACGGACAGCATTCGTTCTACCAGCTGCTCCATCAGGGAACGGATATAATACCGCTCCAGTTCATCGGATTTAAGAACAGCCAGATAGGGACGGATGTTGATATACAGGGAAGCACCAGCCAGCAGAAGCTGTGTGCGAACGTAGCGGCGCAGATAGTCGCTTTTGCCTGCGGCAAGGATGATGAGAACAATAACAGGAAATTTGAAGGTAACAGGCCTTCGAGCATCATAATAGGAAAGCAGCTGACACCCGAAGCGATGGGTGCTCTGTTATCGCATTTTGAGAATAAGATAATGTTCCAGGGCTTCTTATGGAACGTAAACAGCTTCGACCAGGAGGGTGTACAGCTCGGCAAGGTTCTGGCCAAGAAGGTACTTGCGCATGAAACGGACGGAGCACTTAAGGTGTACAGCGATCTGTTGGATATTTAAGTTATGAAGATGTTATTACCCCCTAATTGGGATGTGGCAGGTCCGGGTAACGAGGAGTTATGTGCCAAATTTGATAAGCTGAACTACAGGGCGGGCGGCAGTTATCTGCCGTACCGCCTGTTTAGCCCTGTGAAAAATACAGGTCCCGTTCCTTTGGTGATCTATCTCCACGGAGCGGATGCGGCCGGTGATGATAACGGATTACAGTTGTCGATGCATGATATAGGTACGTTGCTTGCAAGAGATATTTTCCAGAAACGGCATCCCTGTTATATAATGGCACCGCAGTACGGAGAGATGCGCCACTGGTCAATGCCCGAGATCAGGGATGCACTATGGGGGCTTATTGAGAACATGCTTAAAGAGCATGATGATATAGACAGGGGCCGCATCTATATTTACGGATACAGCGCGGGAGCAGTAGGAACATTAAGGGCGCTAAAGGAGCATACGGATTTTTTTGCCGCTTCGATATGTATCTGCGGAGCTACGGGATCATGGGAAATAGACAGGCTGTTGGAAGTCCCGATCTGGCTGGTACATGCCAAAGATGACAATATCGTCAAGGCCTCATACAGGACAAGTGAGCGAACGGAACCGGCAAATCTGGGATCCCATGATATCTACGAATGGTATCTTAAGGCAAAGGATGAGGCAGAGGGACCTGTTTCGGAAATGAGATATACGGAATATCCGGAAGGTTTTATGGAGAAGGAATACGGTGTTAATCCCCACTGCTCATGGGTGGCTGTTTCGGATCTTAAGAGCATGGATATGTGGGAGTGGATGTTTGCAAAAAGACTGGGCGGAGCATAAGGAGATACGGAGGTTATTATGAAGAGAAGAAAACTGTTTGCGTTTGTTTTGTCAGTTACATTATCGTCTGTCATCCTTTCCGGCTGCGGCAGGGATAAAAAGCCGGATGTTAAGATCGATGATGATACAAAACAGGAGACTGTTACGGATGATGATACGGAGACTGAAGGAAACAGGAAAACAGAAAAAACCGATGCTGAAGCCTCCGCAGGATCCGATGAAAAGGACAGGGAAAAGGATCTAAAGAAGAGAAACGCTTCCGCAAGAAGGGCGTACGAAGCCTTTTTTGCGGATGAAGTATTGGCAGTCTCCGATATAGACGAAAAGGGATCTTTAAGGGAGGGTAACAGGTACAGTTTTTCGGATATAATAGAGACATACATAAAGAACGAAAGTCAGTATCTGGATCCGGCCGATCAACAGATAAAGCTTAAGGATGCGACGTATTCCTATATTGACTGTGGGGCCGACGGCAGCGTTGAGCTCGTTACGGATCTTGTATTTTCGCTGTACGATGAAGAGAATGTCGTATGCTTTTTTAAGTATGATGACGGCGAAGTTCATCTTATCGGGAAAGACAGCTGGGGATACAGATCGTTCATGACCGTCAACGAATACGGTTATGTGAACAACGGCGGCAGCGGCGGCGCCAACCGGTATTATAATGAATACTATTATTTTGATGCCGATGGGAAACGGGTATTTCTGTACTCGGAAGAGACGCTCATGGGCATGGATTCGCCGAGAGTTTCCAAGTATGACATGAAGAACGGTTATGACAGGGATGATTATCCGGACGACAGTTTCGATACCGGGGGTTATACGGTCAGCACGGTGAGCTTTAAGGAATTTGAGTATGATGAAGACATGACCGAAGATGATCTGTATGAGAAGTACAATAAGGACTATCTGTACTGCTTTGAGGACGAGCAGGAAAAGTCCGTTAAACCGGACAGTTATATGATAGATCTGTATAAGAGAGAGGGCGTTAACTGGTACAGCCGGGATGAACTTGACAATATCATAAACGAGCATCAGGATGAGCTTGGCGCGGACAGCAGGATCAGGCAGGGTAACGAAGCAGAATGGGAGAGCATCGCCGATCTCGGGGTTATGAAGTATCCTGTCGACAAGGAAGATGATGAACAAAGTGAAGAGGTATCGGCTCCTAAGAAATACACCATAATGGATGATCATGATAAGCCTTATCTTAATCCGGACAATCCGTACACAGATCATGAATACAAGCCTGTAACGCTTAAGCAGATAAGCTGCAGGGAGAATGATATAACCGATACCGCCGAATGGTTCTCCCGTGCGGGTACATCGGAATCGGGCACTTTCTTTTCCGATGACAGTTATTACTACAAGCTCACCGGGGATGCCGGATACGGCACGATGACTCATATCGAGATCTATACTAAAGACATGAGTAAACAGCTGTATGACTTTGACTTCAGTGATTTCCTTTATGAAAAAGGATATGAGGGAAAGGATTATGTGGACAGGGGTATCCGCAACTGTTTCATAACCGACGATCTGCTCTATCTTAATATCTCACACAGGACTTATGCGCAGGACTGTCCGGTCAATGCTTTTATGATGTGTGTGGATATAAATTCGGGTGAGGTCATGTGGATCTCGGAACCGCTTGTATCCAATTCGGATAATTTTGTCCGCTATGGTGATGACATTATAACGGGCTACGGTTTCACAGCCGAAGACGATCATATCTGTATCCTCAACAGATACACGGGACGTACAACCGACAGGATAAAGGTAAAAAAGAGCCCGGATCATTTTGCTTTCGTAAACCATGATCTCTGGGTACGCACATACAGCTACGATTATGAATTCGATATTATCGAGAAATAGATGAAGAACACTGATCTGATTGACAGGCTTTTAAAAAACAGGAATCTGACGGATGAAGAGCTTACCGGCGTATTGCTGTGTGATGATCTTAAGTTTAATGAATATCTGTTTGAACAGGCAAGGAAGGTAAGGGAAGAGATTTATGGCCGGGATGTGTTTATCCGCGGTCTTATAGAGTTTACGAATTACTGCCGGAATAACTGCTATTACTGCGGTATACGGCGGGAAAACTCAAATGTCTTAAGGTACCGCCTCAGTGAAGAAGAGATAATTGCCTGCTCGGATATGGGTTATGAACTGGGCTTTCGGACTTTCGTCCTGCAGGGTGGGGAAGATCCGTATTTTACGGATGAAAGGATCGTTTCCATCGTAAAAAAGATAAAGGAGCATCATCCGGACACGGCGGTGACATTATCGATCGGTGAAAGGGAGAGGGAAAGTTATCAAAAGTTCTACGATGCGGGGGCCGACAGATATCTGCTGCGCCATGAGACCGCTGACAAGAGCCATTATGAGATGCTGCATCCTTCCGACATGTCATATGAGCACCGGATGAAATGCCTGAAGGATCTGCAAGAGATCGGATTCCAGACAGGCTGCGGCATGATGACAGGTTCTCCCGGTCAGACCATTGATAACCTGATCTGCGACCTTCGGTTCATACAGAGGTTTAAACCGGAAATGGTTGGGATGGGTCCGTTCATACCTCACCATGATACAAAATACGCAGATCACGAACCGGGGAACGTCGGGATGACACTGCGGCTGTTGTCCGTCGTACGTCTTATGCTGCCTGAAGTACTGCTGCCTGCGACGACCGCGCTTGGGACTGTAGATCCACACGGGCGTGAAAAGGGACTTATGGCAGGAGCAAATGTCGTAATGCCGAATCTGTCGCCGGTCAGTGTAAGGAAAAAATATCAGCTCTACGACAACAAGATATGCACGGGCGACGAGGCGGCCGAATGCATCCGATGTATGTCAGAGCGTATAGAAAGAACGGGATACAGGATAAAAACCGATAGAGGAGATCATGTAAGGTACAGGGAGGGCTGCGAAAATGACGGGAAATGATGCGTTACATGAAAAACAGAAAAAACTCAAAGAATATCTGTCCGAACTCGGCAGTGTTGCCGTGGCATTTTCTTCGGGAGTGGATTCGACGTTTCTGTTAAGAACGGCACACGAGGTACTTGGCGACAAAGTGATCGCCATAACGGCCAGATCCTGCTCATTTCCGGGACGGGAGCTTAAGGAAGCCGAGGAATTCTGTAAGAGTGAAGGGATACGGCACATAATAATAGAATCGGAAGAACTGGCTATCGAGGGCTTCAGGCAGAATCCGAAGAACCGCTGCTATCTGTGCAAGAAAGAATTATTTACCAAAATGAAGGAAACTGCCGCAAAAAACGGTATAAAGTATGTGGCAGAGGGATCGAACCTTGACGATGACGGGGATTACAGGCCGGGACTGCAGGCGGTTGCAGAACTATCGATAAAGAGTCCGCTCAGGCATGCGGGACTTACGAAAGACGATATCCGCACCCTTTCAAAAGAGATGGGTCTGGATACATGGAACAAGCCGTCCTTTGCCTGCCTTGCTTCGCGCTTTGTATACGGGGAGACGATAACCGAAGAAAAACTGGGTATGGTTGATAAGGCGGAGCAGTTACTTCTGGATCTCGGGTTTCATCAGGTACGTGTACGCATACATGGCGATATAGCGCGTATAGAGGTTCTTCCTGAAGAATTCGGCAAGCTTACGGAGGATAAAGTAAGGAATGAAGTTGGCATGAAGTTTAAGAGTCTCGGCTTTGGATACGTCACCATGGATCTTGAAGGATACAGGACCGGGAGCATGAACGAGTCGTTTTTCAATAAAACGTGATAAAACGGCAGGCATTTATGCAGGTTTTAATATGATCAAAGAAAATGATAAAGGAGTTGACTATGAGTAATTTTTTGTATTTTTGTCCGAACTGTAACAAACTGTATAAGGCAGGAGCTTCCGGAAAGAAACTCAAGTGTTCCCAGTGTTCCGGGTTGGCGATAGATCTGGGTATATCCGATGATGAATACAGAGAAATGAACAAAACGCAAAAACAGGAACTTAAGGAAAGGATCGCAAAAAGGCTTGCCGGAAATGATGAAAATGAGCAGGCATATGATAATACCGGCGAACAGGATATCAGGCACGAAGAATCCGTGACGGCAGCCGGAAACGGTACATCACAGGCTGCCGATAATGAGGTACCCGGGAATAAAATACCCGTGAATGAAATGCCCGTGAAAGAAACGTCTGAGAATGAAAAACCCAAAAGGAAACCAAAGAGGGAGTATATGGTAAGCGGTGATCCGTTTTGGGGCAGGAAGTTAAAATTGTTTTCATTGATCGGACTTGTTCTGTCATTGGTCGGCGGAGTGGTTATCGGTCTGATCTTCAGAGAGGAATACGATGATCTTACCGGTCTGGCATACGGGCTTGGATTTACTTTGCTCTGTGCATTTGTAAATCTTGCTGTTATGGGTGCAGGTGAGATCTGTATTTTGCTGGCAGGAGTTAATGAAAGACTGGAAGATCAATAAGGAAGTAAACAGTTGGAGAAAGGAGAAAAGATGTCGGAGAAAGCATTACCGATCATAACGATCAACAGGGAATACGGTGCAGGCGGTAGGACTCTTGCGGCTGTTCTGTCGGAAAAACTGGGAATACCTTATTATGATGAGGATTTTGTTTTAAAGACCGTGGAGGAGAGCGGTTATGACAGGGAGGATGTAGTGCGTGAAGGAGAGGAGATAAGCAAGCCCTCACAGTTTCTGAACGGATTTTTGAACAGTGCCGTCTCCTACAGCAGTTCGCATGATGAGATATTTAAAGCGGAAAAGAAGGTTATACTCGAACTGGCGGAGAACCCCTGTATTATCGTCGGACGCTGTGCGAATCATATCCTGAAGGAAGCAGGGATCGATGCGGTGAGCATCTTTCTTCATGCACCGTTTGAAAAAAGGCTTAAGCGTACGTTGGAGCTTGCGGAGTACGGGAATATGAAACCGGAAAAGTACATGGAAGAGCGCGACAGTAAACGCCGGAATTACTGCAGATATTATACGGGATGTGATATCACCGACTCACTGAATTATACATTCTGTTTTGATGTCGGAAAGATAGGTATATCCCGCTGCGCACAGATAGTAATAGACATGATAGATAAAGCTGATCGATCGGAGGAGTAGAGAATGAAAAAAAAAGTCAGGCGTCTGTTCTGCTGTTCCATACTTATAATGTCCATGCTTGTCTTCACCGGATGCGGCGGCCAGAGGATGATGATGGGAACGGGTGGAACATCGGGAACATATTATGCATTCGGCGGAGTGCTTGCCCAGTATATGACGGATAATACGGATTACAGGGTAACTGCGGTTTCTACCGCTGCATCAAAAGCAAATATACAGAGTATAGGTGACGGAGATTATCAGATAGGATTTACCCAGTCAGATGTAATGAACTATGCCTGGGACGGCAGCAGATCCTTCGAAACGGACGGTCCGTGCCGTGATTTCCGTGTACTCGGAGCATTGTATGCCGAGACCGTGCAGCTGATCACCATGAAAGAAGATATAAAGAGCGTCAGCGATCTTAAGGGAAAGAGCGTTTCCATAGGCGCACCGGGCTCGGGAGTATATTTTAATGCAATGGATGTGCTGGAAGGAGCGGGGCTTACCGTGGATGATATCAAACCGCAGTATCAGAGCTTCGATGACAGTAAGGAGGCACTTAAGGACGGACAGATAGATGCCGCCTTTATAGTGGCCGGAGCACCTACGTCAGCAATTACGGAGCTTGCAACAACGAACGGAGTATTCCTGATCCCGATAGAAGGGGAACTCAGGGACAATATCATGAAATCATGTCCGTATTATGCTCCGCTTGAGATCCCCGCAAATACTTATCCGAAACAGAACAGCCCCATTGAAACGATCACCATAAAGGCTACCCTTATAGTTGATACAGATATAGATGAGGATACCGTGTATGCCCTCACGGCCGCGATCTTTGATCACGTAGAAGAGATCGCCAAAGAAAATGCCAAGGGTGAGGAACTGTCGATAGAAAATGCCACATCAGGGATAACGATACCGTTCCATGCCGGTGCCGCACGTTATTACAAGGAGCACGGTGTTACGGTAAATACGCAGTAGGATGAACCATTATGCGAAGCATAATTTGGGATGGTTCCAGACATTCGTCATGAGGAGGGTTTATGAGCAATCAGGCAAGTGATATAAAACATGAAGTGAACAGTGATGACCTTGATGCGGTCATGAAAAAATATGACAGAGAATCAAATGTCCGTGTATGGACTGGAAAGCCCGCACTTATCGTAAAAGCGTTATTGATAGGCTTCTCGCTTTTCTGTGTCTGGGTAACTCTGTTTTCAACATTTCTGGAGGAAATAAGGCTTACATCTTTTATGGGACTGGTCGTACTTTTGGGTTTTCTCCAGTATCCGGCGAATAAGAACAACAACAGAGCCAATCATATCCCGTGGTATGATTTGATCGGTATGATCTTCGGTGCCGGTGCTTTTATCTATTATACCTTCAGCGCGGAACAGATCATCCAGCAGGGAACAAGATTTCAGCCTTATCAGATAGTGATAGCCATTATCGGCATACTGGCTCTCTTAGAGGTAACAAGGCGAAGTGTCGGCTGGCCGATCCTGATAGTAGCCCTGTTTTTCATAATATATGCGCTGGTATACGGACTGACGAATCCTTCCTTTGCCGGAAGAGCCAGATATCTGGTCAGGAATCTCTTCTATGCGAAGACGGGTATACTGTCAACGCCGATCAATGTGTGTTCCAAGTACATAGTTGTCTTCATCATATTCGGTGCATTCCTGGAGCGTACCGGGATCTCAAAGCTGTTCATCAATATAGCGAACTGTATCGCAGGCCGTTTTGCGGGAGGTCCTGCCAAGGTGGCGGTCATCTCTTCGGCTCTTTGCGGAATGGTAAGCGGATCTTCGGTCGGAAATACCGTTACTACGGGTTCCGTTACGATCCCGATGATGAAGGAGACCGGTTACAGATCCGAG
>JAFSZZ010000095.1 GCA_017458765.1 Lachnospiraceae bacterium
GAGAGACTGAAACGGCTTTGGAACGCTTACTTTGACGGAGTGAGAGATGTACGGGGTAAAATGATATATGGATAAAGATTTAAGTCTTAGAGGAACAATAATTGGCGGTCTCTGTTGGGATGAACTCACGCGTAAACGCATGAAAGATCCTCTTGCCATCGAAAATTATGGATATAAGGTTTATTCCCAGAATGATGAGGACGGGATAATAAATGAGATATTCCGCAGGATCGGGACGGAAACGAAGGAATTCATAGAGATCGGAGTGGATAACGGGCTTGAATGCAATACACATTTTCTCCTGCACCGCGAATGGCACGGATTATGGATAGAAGGAAGCGGGGCATCCTGCAGGGATATCGGAAACAGGTTCAGACCCGTGATAAAGGATGGACACCTGAAGGTGAAAAATGCGTTTGTCACACGTGAAAACATTGAAGAGCTGATAACCCGGAACAGAAACTGCGAGGATAAAAACAGAGAACCGGATTTTCTCAGTATAGATATCGATGGAAACGACTGGTATGTCTGGAAAGCGGTAAGTTCCATAAAACCGCGGGTCGTATGCATAGAATATAACGGCAAGTTCCCTCCTGATCTGTCCTGGAAGCAGGCATATGATGCAAGACATATATGGGACAGGTCGGACTGGCAGGGAGCCTCACTGAAAGCTTTGGAGGAGCTTGGCACGGAAAAGGGCTACATTCTTGCAGGAACAAATCTTACGGGTGTGAATGCCTTTTTTGTAAGAGAGGATTTGTATTCAAAAGAGAGTTTTTTTGATATTCATACCGCAAAGGAACTGTATAATCCCTACAGAAGGAATCTGAAGTTTGAGGCTCCGGGTCATGCGGCCAGATACTGCCTTGTCGGCCAGGAGGAAAACAGGGGACTTATGAATTATTTTTCAGACAGGACAGAGTACCGGAGATCGCGAAACAAAGAAAGGATCAAAAAGATCCTGAAAAGACTTTTGTATTGAGGATGAGGTCGAAGTATTGTTATATACTTTACAGGTAGTGGTAAACGGATTTTTGTGATATATTATTTAAGGATAAAACTTATAAGGAGGCAGTCCTATGCTTGAAAATTCAAAGGCGATAAGTGAAAATGATCTCGATCGGGTAAACGGCGGCAGGATACTGAATGCAACGGGTATGGCAGGCTGTGATATAAATAATCCCTGGGAGATAGTGGATAACGTTACAGGTCAGACTTTATATAAGTATAACTGCAAGGAAGCAGCCATAGTGGATGCGGTCAAGAAGTGGGGCGGCAGCAATTATGATGATATCCGTGATATCACTCAGGATGAAGTGATCGCCAAGAGAAAAGCCGCGGGTATAATGTAAAGGATCAATATTTTAACGAAGAGGACAATATAAATGAAAGAACTTAAAGATTATGTAAGGACCATTCCCGATTTCCCAGCCAAGGGTATAATGTTCAGGGATGTTACATCGGTACTTCAGGATGCTGACGGATTCCATCTTGCCATAGATGAGCTTAAGAAGCTGATCGATGGGATCGATTTTGATGTTATCGTAGGTGCGGAATCACGAGGATTTATCATGGGTGCGCCGCTTGCTTATGAGATGCATAAGCCGTTCGTACTTGTCCGGAAGAAGGGCAAGCTTCCTTGTGATACGATATCGCAGGACTATGACCTGGAGTACGGCAGTGCAACTATCGAGATGCATAAGGATTCGATACAGAAGGGCCAGAAGGTGATCTTAGTCGATGATCTTATCGCGACCGGAGGAACGCTGGCTGCTTCCGTCAAACTGGTCGAGAAGCTCGGAGGAGAGGTAGTGAAGGTTATCTGCCTTATGGAACTTAAAGGTCTTAACGGGCGGGATAAGCTTAAGGGCTATGATGTTGAAGCTGTGATAACCTATGAGGGGAAATGACCGGTGATCTGAATAAAAAAAACACCAACCTCACAGCCATATACTATAAGATCAGTGCTTCGTGCGCGATCAGGGGCTCGAACCCTGGACACCCTGATTAAGAGTCAGGTGCTCTACCAACTGAGCTAATCGCGCGTATCTTCGCGACAAGTAGCATTATATTACAGTAATATGAGATTTGCAACAGTTTTTTTGAATTTTTTAAGGCATAACCATGATATTTGAAACTCATGCACATTATGATGATCCTGCGTTTGACAGAGACAGGGACAGACTCCTCGCTCTTCTTAAGGATGAAGGAATCGCTCCCATAGTCAATATAGGGGCTTCGATAGAGAGCACGAAGAGTACGGTAGAACTTGCCCACAGATACGATCATGTGTATGCCGCGATCGGAGTGCA
Source organism: Lachnospiraceae bacterium (assembly GCA_017458765.1). Lineage (GTDB taxonomy): Bacteria > Bacillota > Clostridia > Lachnospirales > Lachnospiraceae > UBA2868. The sequence continues at coordinate 2,313 of JAFSZZ010000095.1, forward strand.
TCCGAGTGACTGCGGGGATCTTACGGAAAATGACATAGAGTGGCTTAAGGACCTCAGCAGTGATGAAAAGGTTGTGGCAATAGGAGAGATAGGCCTTGATTATCATTATGATGAGCCGGACCGGGAGATACAGAAAAAATGGTTCATAAGGCAGCTTGAGCTTGCCCGGGAAACATCTCTTCCGATAGTCGTGCACAGTCGTGATGCGGCACAGGATACTTATGAGATAATCAAGGATTTCAGGGGATTAAGGGGTGTGATCCACTGTTTTTCATATTCCGCCGAGCTTGCAAGGGAATATGTCAAAATGGGCTATTACATTGGCGTGGGCGGAGTAGTTACATTTAAGAACGGACGCAAGCTCCATGAAGTGGTTAAGGAGATACCGCTTGAAAGCATCGTTGTTGAGACGGATGCGCCATATCTGTCGCCGGAGCCTTACAGGGGCAGGAGAAACTCATCGGCGTTCATTCCATATATAATAGAAAGGATTGCAGATCTGAAGAACGTATCATACGAGACGGTAGAACGTGCCTTGTATGATAATGCGACCGATCTGTATAAAGTGAGGGCGGATGGACAGACTTGCTGATCCCGGCAATACCATAAACCTTATAAAAAAATACGGCTTTACCTTCCAGAAGAGATTCGGTCAGAATTTTCTTATCGATGCACACGTGCTTGACAGGATAATGGACGAAGCCGGTATAAACGGAGAAGACCATGTCCTTGAGATCGGACCGGGTATCGGTTCGATGACACAATATCTGTGTGAAAGAGCGGGGAAGGTCACTGCGGTAGAGATCGACAGAGAGCTTATACCTATCCTGAAAGAATCACTTAAGGATTATGATAATGTTGCGATAATAAACGATGACATTCTGAAGACAGATATAGCAGGTCTTATAGAAGAGTACGGCGGGGGAAGAAAGACGAAGGTGGTAGCCAACCTGCCGTATTATATAACCACACCCATCATTATGAGCCTTCTTGAAGATCATGCTCCGGTGAGCAGCATTACCGTTATGGTGCAGAAGGAAGTCGCGATCAGGATGCAGGCAGGTCCCGGAAGCAAGGATTACGGAGCGCTCAGTCTTTCGACTCAATACTATTCAAAACCCGAGATCGTTGCGAACGTCCCTCCCAACTGTTTTATCCCCCGTCCCAAGGTCGGATCGGCTGTCATACGACTTGACATCTATGACGAGCCGCCGGTAAGGACTAAGGATGAGAGGCTTATGTTTAAGCTCATCAGGGCAGCATTTAACCAGCGGAGGAAGACTCTTGTGAACAGCGTTGCGAATGCGGGCGAACATGATTTTACAAAACAGGATGTGATGGATACTCTGAAGGAAATGGGAGTATCGCAGGACATAAGAGGAGAGGCCCTGAGCCTTAGGGAATTCGCGGATTTAACGGATCGGTTGATTTTGACAAGTAATAGTGCCTATGGTAAACTTTAACTTTGTATAAGTGCATAAATTTATGAGGTAAACTACATTGGATAAGTACGAATACCAGGTCTGCGCAGACCAGATCAAGCTGCTGATAAGTGAGAGAAGATATGCCGAGGCAATGAACATCGCCGATACGATCGATTGGCGTAAAGTCCGGAGTGTTTCAATGCTTCAGACCGTGAGCGAGGTATATAAGATAAACAAGAAGTATGAGGAAGCAAGGGACATACTTCTGCTTGCGTATGACAGATATCCGAACGGCAGGACTATAGTATATGCACTGTGTGAACTGGCCATCAAGCTTAATGATGTTTTGCAGGCCAAGGAACTATACGAAGAATTCGTGACCCTTGCGCCCGAGGATACGAGCAGATATATCCTGCTCTACAAGCTGTATGAAGCATTGGATGTATCACTGGAGGAGCGGATAGAAGTACTCGAGGAGTTCAAGAAGAGGGATTACAGGGAGAGATGGGCTTACGAACTGGCCTATTTATACCATAAGACAGGTCAGGAGACCCGTTGCGTGGAGGAATGCGACGAGCTTATTTTATGGTTTGGTGACGGCAGGTATGTCAAGAAAGCCATGGAGCTTAAGATGCAGCATACCAGGCTGTCAAAGGAACAGCAGAACAAGTACGAAGGACGCCAGGAGCCGATAAGTGATAATTTCATGAAGCTTCAGCAGACTCCCGTACAGCAGATATATGATACGGATCCGCAGGCAGGTAATCCCCAGCAGATCCCTATACAGCCGTATAACGGACAATACAGCCAGGGTTATATGAACACAGACCCTTCGCAGCAGATGTATGCGGGACAGGGTCAGCAGATGGGACAGATCCCCGGCCAGCAGACGCCTGTACCCGGGCAGATGGCAGGCCAGCCGGGACAGATGCCGGGTCAGGATATGCAGATGACGGTGACACCTGCGAGCGCACCGGTACAGCGTACGGCACAGATGCTCACCACATCGGAGATCGATTCGATACGTGTTCAGCCTGTCAATGTCGGAATGTATAACACCATGGATCTGCAGAATGCGCTTTCGGCAAATATAAGTGAATTTTTTGAAAAAGAAAACGGCGGAGTGCCGGAAAGCAATGTACAGTTAAGCGCGGATCCCGAAGCGTTCGAACAGCAGCTGTATGAGAACGATACAATGGGCTTTACCACAGGAAACGGACCGGTCATACCGGTAAGCATGTTAGAGCCTGCGGAAAACGAGATGGATGATGTCCCGGATGAGAGCGAAGATGTACAGATTACCACTTTTATGCCGATAAATGCGGAGCTTGTCACGGATAACGGACAGGCTGCTTCCGAACAGTCCGGATCGGAAGAAATACCTGCAGCGGAAAATGATGGAGAAACGTATTCTGATGAAATGTACGTCGGATCAGCTGAGGATGAACCGGTAAGCGGGGAAACAGATGAAGATACAGATATCGAAGCTGATGCAGAGAAAAATGAAATAGCAGACGAGGAAACGGACGAGGAAGCAGAAGAAGATACGAATGTGGAAACAGCCGCAGAAACGGATGAAGAGATTTACGAAGAAACAAGCGAGGAAGTAACCGGGGAGACAAGAGAAGAAACGGCCAGACAGGCCGAGTATGAATTGGATGAAGGAGACGATAACGAGAAAGAGCTTGATGAAATATACAAAGGCTGGGAAGATCAGAAGAGAGAGAATGAAGAGAGGCGTATTCAGGAAGCTAAGGAAAAATCCCTTATCCAGACCAGTGATATAATGGCTCAGCTTAAAGGAGTACTTCCTGAAATAGATGATATAGCAAAGCCGACACCTCCGAGAGTTGTTACAAAAGAAGATACGGGAGAAATGCCGGAAATTGAACCGGTATTTAAGCCTTATTCCACTCCTCAGGCAGTAACCGAAACGGAACCCGCATCGGTATCCATACCTTTGCCGGCAGACGGAACTGAGGAAGAAGATTTTGCCAAAGATGCACAGGAGTCTGAAGATGAAACCGTAAATGTTGAGAATGATGAAGAGAGCACAAATACTGCGGGAACAGAAAATGCGGAAAATGAAAATATAGAAGAGACTGTCTCAGAATCCGAAGAAGAACCTGAGGAAGAACCCGAGGAAGAGCCCGAGGAAGAACCGGAAGAAGAGCCCGAGGAAGAACCGGAAGAAGAGCCCGAGGAAGAACCGGAAGAAGAGCCCGAGGAAGAACCGGAAGAAGAACCCGAGGAAGAACCGGAAGAAGAACCCGAGGAAGAACCGGAAGAAGAGCCTGAGGAAGGGCCCGAGGAAGAATCTGAGGAAGAACCTGAGAAAGACTCTGAAGAGGAAACCGAAAAAATATCCGGGGAAGAATCGGCAGATGAATTTTCTTCAATGGAAATAAGTTTTGATCCAAATGAAGATATGGATTTTGAAACAGATAATGATGAAAGTTTTGATCCTGAAAAGCTTGAAGTTTCGGGCTCTGTGATAAAGGGAGAATTTGATTATCTTAAGGATCATGATGTTAAATCCAATGATGATCTGTATTTTCGTGAGATCATGAGTATTGAAGATTCGGAAGAGGAAGGATTCGACGGGGAGAATGAAGGGCCTGACAGCAAGAAGTCGGAAGATGAACTGACTTATTCGGAGGATGAAGAAGCGGCAAGGAAAGCTGCATTTGAAGTGACGTCCGAACTTCCCAAATATCCTTATGAAGGACTGGAAGATTACGGTGAAGTGGAAGAGATAGAGGTGATCGAACAGCCTGAAGGTCTTGACGGCATCATGAAGACCAATGATATCCCAATCGACGCCATCGCACAGGCTAATTACGAAGCCGGACTTGAGGTGGAAGAAGAGGAAGAGGTTCCCAAGAAGAAATCCAGGAAGAAGCATCCCAGTTACATGAAGGAAACGAAGGCTGCAGTCAGCAAGAGGGATTTTGACAAGGAAGAACAGGAAGTATTCGGAAGATTTGAAGGAATACAGTGGCTTAAGGCTGAGATAGTAAATGCCATTGACAATATATCGATGGAATCATCCAAGGGCAATGTGATCGTTATGGGTTCGGAGGCTTCCGGAAGAAGGACCATAGCCATCGATATAGTCAAGGTAATGCAGAAATTGGAGAATGAGTTTAAGGGTAAAGTCGCTAAGATATCCGGAGAAGC
>JAFSZZ010000096.1 GCA_017458765.1 Lachnospiraceae bacterium
TGAGATAGCACCCAAGTATGAGAACCGTAAGGGTGGTTATACAAGGATCATCAAGGTTGGTGAGCGTAAGGGTGACGCAGCAATGGAAGTCATCATTGAGCTGGTATAAAACTTAATTACATGAAGGAGACAGGGGACAGGAGACAGGGGACGGTTCTCTGTCTCCTTTTTGTATATCATAAAAAGTATAGTTTTAAGGAGACAGAGAACCGTCCCCTGTCTCCTCATCTGATACTAAAGTCTATGAGTCTGATAAAAACCGACAAAGTTTCATATGAATATATTAGGCGCGATAAGGACGGTGCAGTCGAAGGGATTAATAAGGCAGTCGATGAGATCGATCTGTCTGTAGAGAAGGGTGATTTTATCGCGATACTCGGAGCCAACGGTTCCGGGAAGTCGACACTTGCCAAGCATTTCAATGCGCTTCTGTATCCGGTCGGGGGTACGGTGTTCGTTGGGGGCATGGATACAAGGGATGAGGAACATCTTTGGGATATAAGACAGACAACAGGCATGGTTTTCCAGAATCCGGATAACCAGATCATAGGTACGGTCGTTGAAGAGGACGTAGCTTTCGGACCGGAAAACATGGGTGTTAAAAGCCGTGATATTTGGGAACGCGTTATAAGGAGCCTTAAGAGCGTGGACATGTTTGAATACAGGAAACATTCGCCTTCGCGTTTAAGCGGTGGGCAGAAGCAGCGTGTGGCGATCGCGGGAGTTCTTGCGATGCAGCCTGAATGTATTGTGCTTGATGAGCCGACAGCGATGCTCGATCCCATGGGCCGCAAGGAAGTTATCGCTTCGATCCGTGAGCTAAACAAAACTTTCGGGATCACGATCATTCTAATAACCCATTACATGGAAGAAGCCGTTCATGCGGACAAGGTTTATATTATGGATAAGGGCAGGATAGTTATGCAGGGCACTCCTAAGCAGATTTTTACAAATGTTGAGGAACTGAGGGGTGTCGGGCTTTCTGTTCCCAAGGTGACAGAGCTTGCCTTTGAGTTAAGGAGAAGGGGAGTGGATCTTCCTGAAGGCATACTTACGGAGACGGAACTTGCAAATGAGTTATGCCGGACACTGTCAGAGGCAAAGCACAGGAAATTTTAAGAAGGTGGAAAATGTCTGTTATAGCAGATCATCTTAACTATATATACAGCGCGGGTACGGCGTATGAGCATAAGGCACTTGATGACGTTTCGTTTAAGATTGAAGACGGGGAATATGTTGCACTCTTAGGTCAGACGGGCTCGGGAAAATCAACTCTGGCCCAGCATCTGAACGGACTTCTTAAGCCGTCTTCGGGTACTGTTTATGTAGACGGTGAAGACATATTCGAGAAGGGTTATGACCTAAAGGCACTCCGCGGTAAGATAGGACTTGTTTTCCAATATCCCGAATATCAGCTGTTTGAAGAGGATGTGTTCACCGACGTGTGCTTCGGACCTAAGAATCTTGGACTTGAGAGAAGCGAAGTAGAGCTTAGGGCATATGAAGCACTAAAGCTGGTAGGGCTTAAGGATGAAGCATTTTTCCAGTCGCCGTTTGATCTTTCGGGGGGTGAGAAGAGGCGGGTTGCTCTGGCAGGAGTGCTTGCCATGAAACCTGAAGTCCTGATACTCGATGAACCGACGGCAGGACTTGATCCCGGAGGACGGGAGTGGATTTTTGAACTGATAGACAGACTCAGGGCTGAACAGGGGATAACAGTCATACTTATCTCTCACAGTATGGATGATGTTGCCGAGCATGCAGACAGGCTGCTTGTGATGAACGGGGGTTCTCTTGTAATGGACGGGCGGCCCAGGGAAGTTTTTTCGTATTATAAGGAACTCATGCAGATGGGACTTGATATTCCGCAGGTCAGCAGGGTCATGTATCTGCTAAGGGAAAACGGTGTGAACGTAAGCATGGATGCGATCACGGTAAAGGAAGCACTCGGGGAGATACTCAGACTATTCTGATAAAGGGATCAACCCTTCAAGTTAAGAGCATTTGAAGTAAGAACCTTAATTCAGTGCATTAGAGTAAGAGTATTAAGTACAGAGTATTAAGTAAGAGCATTAAGTTTAAACCTTAATTCAGAGCATTTATAAATGATCAGAGATATAACCTTAGGACAATATTATCAGACGGAATCGGTCCTACACGGGCTTGATCCGAGGCTTAAGATAATAGGTACCTTTTTATACATAATTTCATTGTTTCTTGTACGTGATATCTTCGGATACGCTGTTGCGGGAATATTCCTGGCCGTGCTCATCGTGCTTTCGCATGTGCCTTTTAAGTTCATGGTGAGGGGACTTAAGGGTATTCTTGTGCTGCTCATCTTCACCGGGGTGGTCAATGTGTTCCTTACTCCCGGGGAGGTGCTCGTATCCGTATGGAAATTCAATATAACGAGAGAGGGTTTAAAGGTCGGCAGCAGGATGGTCATAAGGCTGGTTTTCCTTGTGATAGGTTCATCGCTCATGACGCTTACCACAACTCCGAACCGCCTGACCGACGGACTGGAGAGGGTCCTTAAACCCCTTAAGCGACTTAAGCTTCCCGTGCATGAGATGGCGATGATAATGTCCATAGCGCTTGGGTTTATCCCCATACTCATTGAGGAACTTGATAAGATAATGAAGGCGCAGAGTGCAAGGGGAGCCGATTTTGAGAGTAAGAAGCTGTCAGCCAGGATAAAGAGCATGGTTCCGATCCTGGTGCCGCTGTTTGTATCGGCATTTCGGCGTGCGGGCGATCTTGCAACTGCGATGGAGGCACGCTGCTACCACGGAGGAGAAGGACGTACTAAGCTGAAACCATTAAGATACAGGAGAGCGGATTATATCGCATATCTTGTGTTGATCCTGTATTTTATCCTCATAATTGCCGAGGGTATAATATTTTAGCCGGTTATAATACGATCGTTTTACCTGAAGGTACAAAATCGGAGTTTGAAGGAAACCGCGGAAATTTTTAATTTGGGAATTATTTGGGAGAGAATTATTTATAGTAGTAGGATGAAAAGCATATATAGGTTATAATCATGAGTAAACGTATCATGCTAACAATTGCATATGACGGTACGGATTACAGCGGATGGCAGATACAGCCGAATGCTGTTACAATAGAAGGAGTCCTGAATAAAACGATATCAGAACTTTTGGGAGAGGATATACATGTGATCGGAGCCAGCAGAACCGATGCCGGGGTACATGCAATGGGAGCGGTCGCTGTGTTTGATACCGTATCGCCCATCCCGCCCGACAAATACTCATTTGTTATAAACCAGGGCTTGCCGGATGATATAAGGATCCTTAATTCATTGCAGGTTGCGGACGATTTTCACCCGCGGAAGGTAAACTGCAAAAAGACCTATGAGTATCGCATATACAACGACACTTTTATGCTCCCGACAAGAAGGCTCTATACGCATCATGTTTACGGCAGACTGGATACAGAGGCGATGAACGAAGCGGGGCAGTATCTTGTGGGCGAGCACGATTTTGTCTCCTTCATGGGAGCGGGCGGACAGGCGCTTACGACCGAGAGGACGATATATGCGCTTGATGTAAGAAACGAGGGCGAGAGCAGGGAAGTGGTTATCACCGTAACAGGAAGCGGGTTTTTGTATAATATGGTAAGGATAATCGCCGGCACCCTCATTGATGTCGGGCAGGGCAGGTTCAAACCCGAAGATGTGAAGACAATGCTGGAAGCACGTGACAGGACAGCAGCGGGTCAGACAGCGCCTGCATGTGGACTGTGCCTTGTAGGATATGACTTCGGTTGATCTTCCGAATACCTGCTCAATACATTTGCTCAGATATCTATTATAAAAACCTGCTCTAAATACCCACTAACCAGAAGAAACTGAGAACTGGTAGGTAAAAAAGAGCTGCAGAGAGGAAGAAAATACCCACTAGCCAGAAGAAAATAAGAAACAGTAGGCAAAAAATAGCAGGAGGTTTACATAATATGCTTTCCAACGAAAAGATAAAGGAACTGATTAACGAACTTACACTGGATGAAAAGATATCCATGATACATGGGGCCGCCTTTTTTGAGACGGCAGGGATTGAGAGGCTGGGAATACCGCCGCTTGTATTCTCTGACGGTCCGATGGGTGTGCGACTTGAGTTCGTTAAGGATTCATGGGAAAAGAAGAATTTATCGGATGATTATATCACTTATCTTCCGTGCAATTCTGCTTTGGCAGCAACATTTAACAGGGAACTTGCGTTTGAGACCGGAAGTGTGCTCGGCGAAGAAGCGCGCGGCCGGGGAAAGGATGTTATCTTAGGCCCCGGCATAAATATCAAGCGTTCGCCCCTTTGCGGAAGGAACTTTGAATACTTCAGCGAAGATCCCTATCTTACCAAGGAACTTGCGGTCGAATACGTCAAGGGCGTACAGCAGTGGGACGTGTCTGCCTGTGTAAAGCATTTTCTTGCGAACAACCAGGAGACCGACAGGCTTGCTGTTGATACGATAGTGGATGAGGAAGTACTCCGTGAGATCTATATGCCCGCATTTTATGATGTGCTTACGCGCGGCAACTGCTATTCCCTTATGGGATCTTATAACAGGATAAACGGAAAATTCGGATCGCAGCATACACATTATCTGAACGATGTTGTCCGTGATGAATGGGGTTATGACGGCCTTATAGTTTCCGACTGGGGTGCGATACATGATACGGTCGAGGCTGCCGAGTCAGGACTTGATGTTGAGATGTCGGTTACGCCGGATTACGATGACTACTTCATGGCCGAACCGCTTAAGAAACTCGTAAAGGAAGGCCGGATAAGCGAAGAACTCATTGATAAGAAGATCGAGCATATCCTTATCCTCATGAACCGCCTTAACATGCTTGACGGCGAGAGGAAGACGGGAGCCTACAACACGGAGGAACACAGAAGATCATCGCTTAAGGTGGCCGAGGAATCGGTAGTCCTTCTTAAAAACGATAAGAACATACTCCCTCTTGATAAGAAGATCAAGAAGCTTCTGGTGATAGGTGAAAATGCGGACAAGCTCCATGCTCTCGGCGGAGGCAGTGCGGAGCTTAAGGCGCTGTATGAGATCTCGCCTCTCATGGGCATAAGGAAGCTGCTCGGCGGCAATACAAAGATTGAATACGCCAAGGGTTATTCGTGCGATATCTTCAGAGGCGATACCGAGGATAAGTGGCAGGAGAGGAGTCTTGATCTTGACTTTGTGCGTGTCGGCAGCAGCGAGGAAGCAGATGCAAAAATGAAGGATCTGAGGGAGCAGCTGAGAAAGGAAGCCCTTGAACTTGCAAAAGAATATGAGAATATAATCTTTGTCGGAGGATACGATCATGTTCCGGGACACGACAGCGAGGGTGATGATAAGCCGGACATTAAACTTCCTTATGAACAGGATATCCTTATCAAGGAGCTTTTAAAAATACGTCCGGACATGACGATAGTACTTACGGGCGGAAGCGATGTTGATATGCGTGAATGGATAGATGATGCACATGCACTGCTCTGGGGCTGGTACGGCGGAATGGAAGGCGGGACCGCGATAGCGGAAGCGTTGTTCGGAGATATAAATCCTTCGGGAAGGCTGCCCGAGACATTTTACCACGACCTGTCCGAATGCGGCGCCCATGCGATCGGAGAATACGGTACGACAGGACGCGTTGAGTATAAGGACGGCATCTATGTCGGCTACAGATATACCGACAGATTCGGTGTGACGCCACAGTTCCCGTTCGGTTACGGTCTGTCGTATACGACATTTGAACTCGGCGGAGGGAAGCTTGATAAGGAAGTCGATGCCTATGTCTGCACGGTTAAAAATACGGGCAGCAGGGAAGGAAAAGTTTCGGTGCTTGTCTATATGAAAGGAAAGCAGGATGAACCCGTTAAGGTTCTTGCCGGTTTTGAAAAAGTATCTCTTAAGCCCGGCGAGACGAAGGAAGTTGCGATATGCATAACCGACGGGATCATAGAGGGACGCGAATATTTTGCCATGGTATGAAACAAGGGGACGGTTTCCCGTTTCGTTTCGGTAAAAAAGCGTCCGTGCGGCCGCAAAAACTTCTTGACAAGGGAAGGACAAAATGATATTTTATTTAAGGTCGTCAGACCATGCCGAAGACAGCAGGTGCGAATTTGCTGTAAGGAGGTAAGCTTCCTTACTGCATGACGAGCCATCGCCGACAGGCGATATAGATGGCGAGTCACCAAGTAGCGTAAGTAACGTAAGTTCGCCTGCCGAGGAGAATCAGAGAGTTATGGATATATAGCCTCTTTCCGTTCTTCGGGAAGAGGTTTTTTATTGCCCCCGACCTTTAGGTCGAGGGAGCCCGCCGGATAAAGTCATAAGGAATCCACCGCGAGCGGTACCCCTTATGACGAAGTTTGAGGCATCAAAGAAATCCGGCAGGATTTCTTCCTTGTTTCGGTATAAGAATAATATAGGAGGTAGGAAAATGGCTAAGGTTGAACTTAAGAAACCCATAGTTGATGAGATCGCCGAGAATATCAACGGCGCACAGTCAGTAGTACTTGTTGACTACCGCGGCCTTACTGTTGAGCAGGATACACA
>JAFSZZ010000097.1 GCA_017458765.1 Lachnospiraceae bacterium
GCGATCTTGCTTATGTGGACCATTCCTTCCTTGCCGGGAGCGAACTCAATGAACGCACCGAATTCCTTGATGCTTACGACCTTGCCCTTATACAGCTTGCCTTCTTCGAATTCGGAAACTATCGTGTTGATATATTCGATAGCCTTGTCCATACCCTCCTTCTCGGTACCGCATACGGATACGGAGCCATCGTCCGTGATGTCGATCTTAACGCCGCACTCATCGATGATAGCGTTGATCGTCTTGCCGCGCTGGCCGACAACATCACCGATCTTCTCGGGATCGATCTTGATCTGGACGATCTTGGGAGCGTACTCGTTAACTGTCTTCCTGGGCTCTGCGATAGCAGGCTTCATGCAGTTGTCCATGATGAAGAGCCTTGCCTCACGGCAGCGTGCGATAGCACCCTCGACTATAGGCCTTGTAAGACCGTGGATCTTGATATCCATCTGTATCGCCGTGATACCCTCTGTAGTACCGGTAACCTTGAAGTCCATATCTCCGAAGAAGTCCTCAAGACCCTGGATATCGGTAAGCAGTACAAAATCATCATCGGTATCGCCCGTAACAAGACCGCAGCTTATACCTGCAACCATCTTCTTGATCGGAACGCCTGCTGCCATAAGTGACATACAAGAAGCACAGGTGGAAGCCATTGAAGTGGATCCGTTGGATTCGAAGGTCTCGGATACGCAGCGGATAGCGTAAGGGAATTCCTCTTCCGAAGGAAGCACGGGAATAAGAGCCCTCTCAGCCAGTGCACCGTGACCGATCTCACGACGTCCCGGTCCTCTTGAAGGCTTCGTCTCGCCTACAGAGTAGCTCGGGAAATTATAATGATGCATATAACGCTTGTTTACTTCGTTTGAATCAAGACCGTCTATCCTCTGCATCTCGGAAAGAGGTGCAAGGGTACAGATATCGCAGATCTGTGTCTGTCCGCGTGTGAACATCGCTGAACCGTGAACGCGGGGTATAAGGTCTACCTCTGCTGCAAGAGGACGGATCTGGGTAATCTCACGACCGTCGGGACGCTTGTGATCCTTAAGGATCATCTTACGTACGGTCTTCTTCTCGTACTGGTATATAGCCTCGCCAAGGATAGCAAGCCAATCCTCATTGTCGGCAAAAGCTTCTTCAAGACGCTCGGTTATCTTACGGATATTTTCCTCACGAACCTGCTTTTCGTCTGTAAATACTGCTACTTCCATCTCCTCGGGAGGAACGATCTCCCTCATCCTGGCAAAAAGTTCATCGGGAATAGCACAGGATTCATACTCATGCTTGGGCTTGCCTACCTCGGCAACCATCTTGTTTATGAACTCGATGATCTTCTGATTCTCCTCATGAGCCATGTAGATGGCTTCGATCATCTTCGCTTCGGGTATCTCGTTGGCACCCGCCTCGATCATGATGACCTTCTCGGCCGTTGAAGCAACGGTAAGGTTAAGATCGCCGCTCTTCCACTGCTCCTGGCTGGGATTGATGATGAACTGTCCGTCTATCATACCAACCTGTGTGGTAGCACAGGGACCGCAGAACGGTATATCGGATATGGATGTCGCGATAGCGGAACCGAGCATCGCAACAAGCTCCGGACGGCACTCGGGATCAACCGACAATACCAGGTTGTTAAGAGTACAGTCATTCCTGTAATCCTTTGGGAAAAGGGGACGCATCGGACGGTCGATGACACGTGCGGTAAGTACCGCGTTCTCTGATGCCTTACCCTCTCTCTTGTTAAAACCTCCGGGGATCTTGCCAACGGCATACATCTTCTCTTCAAACTCAACGCTGAGCGGGAAGAAATCAATACCTTCCCTGGGCTTGTCGGATGCCGTAGCCGTTGACAGTACGGTCGTATCTCCGTAATGCATAAGGGCTGCACCGTTAGCCTGCTTGGCAACACGTCCCACATCAACAGTAAGGGTACGTCCGCCGATCTCGATAGAATAACTTTTGTACATTTTACTCTCCTTCCTTAAATGAATATATTTCAAGACGGAAGGTTTATTCCGAAACTACTGAGTTGCTCATGCTCTGAAGGAGTATGAGAGCCCGCCGGCTTTTTTCTAAATATACCTGCGGGGTGCATGGGCAGTTCAGTGGTCTCGGTATGCTTCCGTCTCAGGTTCTTATGATAACAAACAAACGCAGCGGCACGTTTCCGTGCATAACTGCGTTTGTTTATTAAAGCCTGTGAGAATTACTTCCTCAAGCCGAGCTTCTCGATAAGTGTACGATAGCGTTCGATGTCCTTCTTCTTAAGGTAAGCAAGAAGTCCACGCCTGCGACCGATCATCTTGTACATACCGCGTGCCGAATGGTGGTCACCGGGATTGGCCTTAAGGTGCTCGGTAAGCTCCTTGATCCTCTCGGTAAGAACAGCTACCTGAACCTCAGGCGAACCGGTATCGCCTTCCTTAACCGCATACTTCTCAATGATCTCTGTCTTCTTCTCTTTTGTTATCATATCTTCCTCCTTGGTATATATGCGCCGGAAAAACTTCATTCCGGCTATCTGCCGCATACCGCGCAGCGGGTCGGAATTCCCGCAACAGGGTATGGGTAACACAACATTGTGTATTCTACCACAAAGCCGCCGCCTTGTAAAGTAACTCTTATATCTGTCAAGCCTGTTAAACCTGTCCTTTCAATACGATCACGAGGCCTGTGCCATACGTTTATCCGATGCGGATACCTTCTTGGCGTTGCCCGGATCGTTATCCATAACGGAGAAGGCGATATTGGTCGCATGATCCGCCACCCTCTCAAGTCCCGAGATTATATCCGAGAACAGCATCCCTGCCTCAGGTGTGCATTCATTCGCCGTCAGACGGTCGATATGCTTCTGCTGGAGTTCCCTCTCCTTCTCATCCACCGCATCTTCAAGCGAAAGTATATCCCGAAGATGTTCGTCTGTCCCTGTCGAGAACATCTCTATGGCAAAACGTATGAGCGTATTTACCATATCAAGCATTTCTCCGAGTTCACGCATCGCATCCTTGCTGAAGCCGACTCCCTTCTCGATCCTCATTTTGGCCGAATCGGCAACATTCTCGGCATGGTCTCCTATACGCTCGATATCATTGACGACATGGAAGAGACCGCCGATGCTCTTCGCATCATCCACGGGAAGATTGGTCTGGCTTATCTTCACAAGATAGTTGGTTATCTCATGGTTCAGGAAGTTGATGTTCTGTTCAACCTCATAAACCTCATCTATATCCTCCTGATCGAGGGTAATAAGCGCGTTCATGGCACGGTTAAGGTTCTCGCTTGCAAGCAGTGCCATTCTCTCAAGCTCCTTCGTGGCTTCAAAAACAGCCGTTGCGGGTGAGAAGATATTCTTGCCGCCTATGTATTCAAGCTGCAGCTTCGCACGGTAACCGATCTCCTTATCCTCGCCGGGAACGAACAGATACGTCATCCTGACGAGAAAGCCCGAGAACGGGAACAGAACCGCAACCTGGAAAAGCTTGAAGATCGTATGTGCGTTTGCGACCTGACGGCCGAGATTCTCACCCGATAAGCGGGTAAGCAGGCCAACCACCCATTCCATTCCGAATATCAGGATCACATACATTATTATCGTACCGATTATATTGAACAGAAGATGTATAAGAGCCGCCCTCTTGGCATTCTTCTTACCGGAAAAGGCGGTTATCATCGCAGTCGCACAGGCGCCTATGTTACATCCCAAGATTATGAACAGACAGATGCGGATATCCAGAAGGCCCTGATTGGCCATGACAAGTATGATGCTGACCGTAACGGATGAACTCTGGATGATCGCGGTAACGACCGTACCGATGAGAACTGCAAGAAGCGGGCTCTTGAGCGAACCGAAGAACGAAAGCACCGCCGGTATATCACTCACGCCGCCCATGGCTTCCGACATGATCGCAAGACCCATGAACAGCACACCGAAGCCGGTAAGAATCTCACCGACCTTCTGTATCATATCCTTTTTGATAAAGCAGAACATTATTACGCCTAAAAACACAAATGCGGGGGCGTATTCAGAAAGGTTAAAAGAAACGAGCTGTGCAGTGACCGTGGTACCTATGTTGGCGCCGAGTATCACTCCGACCGCCTGGCTCAGGGTCATTATCCCCGAGTTGACAAAGGTCACAACCATCATCGTACATGCGCTTGATGACTGGATTATACCGGTGAACACGATACCGACGAGCATTCCGGTGAATCTGTTCTTGGTAAAAAATTCAAGGATATTTCGAAGCTTGGCTCCCGCCGTCTTCTCAATGCCCGAATTCATCATGCTCATTCCGAACAGGAACAGTCCCAGGCCTCCGGCCAATGTCAATAACGTCGTCGTTACCATAATTCTCCTCTTGCCGCTGCTATCGATCACCTAAGCTGTCTCAATCCGAATAAACGTATAAATGCGCGGCCCAATCATTCCATCACTTATCTGCCATATATATTTTATGCTAAGGGATTTCAATAAACAAGAGGTTTATGAAAAGCTGTGGATTTTTGTTGAAAAATGACAAGCCTCATCGTGTTTGCGGGTGATTTTTATGCCATTTTTCACCTTCGGCAACATCACACTCAAGCTGTTTCTTAAGGGCATCAAGAGAATCAAACTTAATCTCCGGACGAAGGTACTCATAGAGGCTTACCGTAAGCTCCTCGCCGTAGATCTCACCGCTGAAATCATATATGTAAGTCTCGATGCCAACAGCCGCACCGTCCTTCTCGACAGTAGGTTTTCGCCCGATATCGGTTATGGCCCCGTATCTTCTTCCTTCGTATTCCACTCCCGAAAAATACACGCCGTTCGGAGGCATGAGCTTATCCTCCTTCGGAACAAGGTTGACGGTAGGCATTCCGAGCGTCCTGCCGATGCGCCTTCCGTGCATCACCTCTCCGTAGAAAAAGAACGGGTACAGGAGCATATCATTCGCAGCCGGGATGTCTCCCTTCTCAATGCATTCACGGATCGCAGTCGAGCTTATCACCCCGCTGCCGCCCGTGAGCTTATCCATTATCTTAACCTCATAGCCGTGTTCATGAGCGCAGCGCTCAAGCATCGCTCCGTCGCCCAGTCCCCGATGACCGAACTTAAAGTCGCTGCCGACCACGACTGCCTTGACGTTAAGGCCGCCAACTAGGAAATCATCTATGAAGGCTTCAGCGCTTATCGAAGCTGTTTTTTCGTTAAAAGGGAATTCTATCAGATAATCCGCCCCGAGCTTCTCAAATATCCTGCGCTTCTCGATACGGGTCGTAAGGACACGGCTCTTCTCATGGGCAAGCAGCGACCCTACGGGGATATCGAAGGTAAAGACCGCGATCTTAAGCCCCTGTCCGCGGTATTCTCTCATACTCTCAAATATTGCGGCATGCCCCTTATGTATCCCGTCGAACTTGCCTATGGTGACAACCGTCGGTTCTTCTATATGAAAATCTATTGTTTCGGATATTATCTTCATGAAATCTTCTCCGTACGGATCTATGTACGGTCCGGTATGAACATCTTAAAAGGCCGGTATAAGCCCCTTTCATTCTCAGAACAGTATACTCCCCAGAAGGTCCCGCAGGAGTCGAAGACCCGGTAGCGGTCCGCTCCGGTCTCCACGGCCTCTGTTTTTTCAAGTATGTCCCGTCCGCGGAAGGGATTGCCGTTATACAGAAGCTTGTCAGAATCCGGCCTTAGCCTGATACTGCCATACTGTGCAAACACTTCCTCCACGGGTATGAGGATATCATTAAGCCTTCCTGCATCGGCAAGTTCCTGCACGGCAGCGAGGGTCAGCGCATCCGATATGTCAAACCCGCCCACACGCCTTCTTACGAGGCTCTCCATCGTACCGCCGCATCCCAGGCTCTGTCCTATGTCATGGCACAGCGTCCGTATATACGTACCCTTGGAACAGGTCACCCTCATGGTAACTCTGGGCAGATACATTTTTAAAACGTCGATCGAATATACCGTTACCGGACGGGGTTTACGCTCCACAGTCTCCCCGCGGCGTGCGAGTTCGTAGAGTCTTTTCCCTCCGACCTTGACTGCCGAATACATGGGAGGTATCTGTTCCATATCGCCGGTAAAATTCTGTATACATGAAATGACATCAGCCTCAGAAAGGTTGACGTCCGTTTCCGTAAGTACATTTCCCGTTATATCCTGTGTATCTGTAGTGATACCAAGAAGCAAAGTCGCTTCATATTCCTTGGTCTTATCCGCAAGAAGATCGCAGACTCCCGTCGCACTCCCCAGGCATACGGGCAAAACTCCCGTGGCATCGGGATCGAGTGTACCCGTGTGGCCTATCTTCTTCTGATGGCATATCCCCCGGAGCTTGGCAACCACGTCAAAAGATGTGAAACCGCGTTCCTTATTGATGATGATTATCCCGTTCATATCATATCTGTTCCGGGAAGATCATTCCTGATCCTCCAGCTGTTTTTCTATATGCTCACTTAAGTTATTGAGCACGTCGTAGAAAGTACCGTTCATGTTGCAGCCGGCGGCACGGACATGACCGCCTCCTCCGAAGTATGACGCGACCTTCGCAACATCGACCCTGCCGTTGCTGCGCATGCTGACCTTGTATTCAAGTGTGCCGGTCTCATACATGAAGATCGCCACCTCAACACCCTTTGTCACCTGAAGCTGGTTTACTATCCCCTCCAGATCCCTTGAATCAACACCGTAAAACTCCATTGCCCTGCGGTCTATGCTGCTGGCTATGCATCTTCCGTCCATGAACAGGATGCTTTCAAGCAGTGAACGTCCCAGGATCTGGTTCTGTACATAAGTCTTACGGTAGAAAGTCTCATCCGTTATCTTCGAACCGTCAAACCCATACTTTACAAGCCTGCTGAGGGCTGTAAATGTATCGGGACCGCTACAGCTGTAACGGAAAACTCCCGTATCATGAGCGATACCTGTGTACAGCGCCTTGGCAACGTCCTCATCCATATACTTATCCTCGAACATATAGGTAAGTATCTCACAGGTGGAGCTTGCATCGGGAGCAACATGGAACACATCACCGTATCCCTGATTGCTCACATGGTGATCTATGCATATGGATCTCTTCGCCCCAAGGAACAGCTTCTTTGCGCCTTCAAGCCTGTCAACATCACCGCAGTCAAGCGCAATGAACACATCAAGCTGCCCGGGATAGGCGAAGGAAGTATCGATCCTGTCGTAACCCTTTAGAAATGAAAACATTTCGGCAGGTTCTTCCATAAATATCCTGATATCGGCATCCTTATATACATTCGAAAGATAGGAATACAGACCGAACACGGCACCGACACAGTCTCCGTCCGGTCTTATATGCCCTGCAATACCTATGGTTGACGGGCTTCCTATTTCTTCAAGCAGATTTTTTATCATCCCTTATCCCTCTGAAAAACTGTTACTGATCCTTTTCCCGATCCTCATCCGGTCCCTTATGCGCATTTACCTCGTCTATGAGCCTGTTCATATTCATTCCGTACTCTATCGAAGTATCCGCATAGAACTTAAGCTCGGGCGTATTGCGCAGATTGAGATTGGAAGCAAGCTCATGGCGCAGGAAACCTTCGGCATTCTTAAGGCCCTTAAGGGTTGCTTCTCTTGCCTCATCATCTCCCAACGTTGATATCCATACCTTGCATGTCTTAAGGTCCGGTGCCACCTCCACGTCCGTCACACAGGTCATGGGCGCGATACGGGGATCCTTTATCTCGGATCTTATGAGATTTGCGAGTTCCTTCTGGACTTCCGCATTTATTCTTGTGTTTTTAATACTATTCTTCCTCATCTCGGTACTTCCACCATCTTGTATGCTTCGACAATATCAAGTTCGGCAAAATCATTGAAGTCTTCAAATACAAGACCGCACTCGAAGCCTGCCTTGACTTCCTTGACATCATCCTTAAATCTCTTGAGCGAAGCGAGGTTACCCTCGAATATCTGCTCACCTTCATGAGTGATGCGGACCTTACAGCCGCGTTCAAACGTACCGTCAAGCACATAGGATCCGGCGATGTTTCCGACACCCGAAGCCTTGAATATCTGCCTTATTTCCGCATGACCGAGGATCTTCTCCTCAAATACCGGATCGAGCATGCCCTTCATGGCTGCTTCCACATCCTCAATAGCCTTGTAGATGACATTGTAAAGCCTTATATCCACGCCCTCTGTCTCGGCGATGTTCTTCGCCGTTGCATCGGGACGTACATTGAAGCCTATTATTATCGCATTTGAAGCCGAAGCAAGCACAACATCCGACTCGTTGATCGCACCTACGCCGCCGTGGATGACCTTGACAACAACCTCTTCATTGGTGAGCTTGACAAGACTCTCCTTGACGGCTTCGACAGATCCCTGAACATCAGCCTTGATGATGAGGTTGAGTTCCTTGAGGTTGCCCTCCTGGATCTGGTTGAACAGATCGTCAAGCGTCATCTTATTCTTGGTATCGTCAAGCATCTTGACCTTATTCTGTGAGATGAAGGTCTGTGCAAAATTCTTGGCTTCCTTATCGTTCTCGGGCGATACGAAGATCTCACCCGCATTCGGTACATCATTAAGTCCGAGTATCTCAACAGGTGTAGAAGGTCCTGCTTCCTTGACCCTTTTTCCCTTATCGTCTATCATAGCGCGGACTTTACCGTAGCATGCTCCCGCAGCTATATAATCGCCTACCTTGAGTGTTCCCTTCTGAACCAGGACCGTAGCCACAGGACCGCGTCCCTTGTCGAGCTGGGCCTCTATGACAAGACCCCTTGCCTTTCTCCTGGGATTAGCCTTAAGCTCAAGGATATCGGCCGTAAGCAGTATCATATCAAGCAGGTTCTCGATACCTTCCCCTGTCTTGGCCGATACCGGTGCGAATACGGTACTTCCGCCCCAATCCTCCGGGATGAGCCCGTATTCGGAAAGTTCCTGCTTAACCCTGTCTATGTTGGCACTGGGCTTATCTATCTTGTTCACAGCAACGATTATCTCGATGCCTGCTGCCTTGGCGTGATTTATGGCCTCAACCGTCTGCGGCATAACGCCGTCATCCGCCGCAACAACAAGGATCGCTATATCCGTTGAATTGGCGCCTCGCATACGCATAGCTGTAAATGCCTCATGGCCGGGCGTATCAAGGAAGGTGATCTTCTGATCGTTCGCCTTGACAACATAAGCACCTATATGCTGTGTAATTCCGCCTGCCTCACGGTCGATGATATGCGTATTACGGATGCAGTCGAGCAGTGACGTCTTACCATGGTCAACGTGTCCCATTACGCAGATAACGGGAGGACGCTTAACCATCTTGCTCACATCCTCTTCTTCTTCCTTAAGGAGCTCCTCTATAACGTCTACTACAACTTCCTTCTCGCACAGGACATCGAATTCGACCGCAATTTCCTCGGCCTGTTCATAAGAAATCTCCTGGTTGACGGTAACTATCTTGCCCTGCAGGAAAAGCTTCTTGATGATCACTGCCGGCTGGATCTTCATCTTGTCGGCAAGATCCTTGATCGTAAGACTCTCGGGAAGGGTTATTACCTTGATCTTCTCCTCTTCCTTAACCTCGGCGGGCTTCTCGACAGGCTTAATGAACTTTCCTGCCTTGCTTCCCTTTACCTGCTTGCCTCCCCTGAAACCGTCCTCGTTGGAGAAGCTCATATCCTTACGGTTCTTGTCCTTATTCTTCTTGGAATCATCACGCCGGTTATCCTTACCGGCACCCTTCTGATCGGATCCGAAGGCAATACTAATGCCACTTCTTACGCTGTCTCGCCTGTCGTTTCCTCTTGCGTTTCTGTTATCCCTTCCTCTTGTGTCTCCGGAGGGAGCAAAGGAGCCTTTTGTCCCATGCGTCTTTTCTCTACGTTCGTCAGTTCTTCTACTATCGCCAGTGCTATTGCTGTCAGTCCTGACAGGATGAGCACTGCCTTGTACGTTACTCTGACTCTTTTGTATATTTTCTTTATTGACATTCTTAACTTCCTGATCGTTCTCACCTCCGGCTGCCGGCGAAGATACCACGGGCTTCTGGGCTTCAACCGGCTTCGGTTCCGGTGCCGGCGCGGGCTTTACCTCTTCCTCCCTGTTGACCATCATATTTGCGGTCCTCGGAACATTGGGCTTTATCAGCTTCTGGAAACCAGTGCCGCTGCTGACACCGCGGCCGCTTCCGCCTCTGTTCTGTCCGGGAGCACCTCCTCTGCCGGCCGGAGCATTGCCCTGTCGTCCGCCCTGCCCCTGACTGTTATGCCTGTTTACTATGATGATATTGGGCTTCTTCTTCCTGGCGGGAGCTTCAGGAACTGCAGCTTCCGCAGGCCTTACTGCCGGACGTGCATCGGATCTGACCGCACCCGGTGCTTTGGTCTGGACAGGCTTTTTGACCGGGGCCTTGGCCTGTTCCGGTGCCTGCACGGGTTCCGGTGTCTTCACGGGCTCTGCAGCCTTCTTTTTCTCTACGGTTTCCCCTGTCTCTACGGTTTTTTCCGGTGCGCTCTTCTTTGCCGCCGGTTTAAGTTTCTTCCTGACTTTTTCCTGAAGTTCATCGTCTATGGATGATGAAACGGTCTTAACCCCTTCACCCATTTCCTCCAGAATGGCCAGTATATCCTTTCCGGCTATTTCAAGTTCCTTTGCAAACTCATGAATTCTCATCTTCGCCAATCTTATAACACCTCTTCTTTCTCATCAATGATGCCAAGTATCTTAGCAGCCAGTCCCTCATCAGTCACGGCAAGGGAGGCCCTGAATTCCTTCCCTATGCTGTGTCCCAATGTCTCCATGTCAGAGTAGGACCGGACCGGTACCTTATAATACCCGCACATATTCAGGAACTGCTTCCTGGTATTATCGGATGCATCGGCCGCAACTATCACCAGCGCCGCGCTCCCGTCCTTAACACTGTTCTCGGTCATGAAACCGCCGCTCTTAACTTTTCCGGCGCGCTGCGCCATCCCGATCATCTGCAATGCCTTATCCGGTCTCACTCAACACTCCTTACAGCCTGCTCAAATCCGTTTCTTAAAGCATCTGTCTCTTCTGCGGTAAACATCCTTCCAAAGGTTCTGTTAAGGGCTTTCCGCCTGACCGCAGCCTCAAAGCATGTCATATTCCTGCAGATATAGGCTCCCCTTCCGTTCATGCAGCCGCTTGTATCAACAGCCACACTGCCGTCGATCTGCCTTACCAGCCTGAGAAGGTCCTTCTTGGGCCCGGAACCGTTACAGCCTATGCAGGTCCTTACCGGTATCCTCTTATCCATGACAGGCTTATCAGTCCTCCGTATCCTCTTCAACCTCTAAGTATTCTTCCTGTGCCTCTGCGTCATCCTCAACCTCGACTTCTTCGAAATCGTCGGGGTTCAGATAACCTTCCTCATCATACATGCTCTCGTCGTACTCGCCTTCCTCGTAATACTCCCCTTCATCATCATAATAATCCTCAAGCCTGAATCCGGGAGCATCCTTGGCCTGCGTTTCGGACTTGATATCGATCTTAAAGCCCGTCAGACGTGCGGCCAGCCTTGCATTCTGGCCTTCCTTACCGATGGCAAGAGAAAGCTGCGTATCGGGAACAACGACCTTGGCTGTCTTCTCATCACCGTCAGCGATGACAAATACCACCTTCGCGGGTGATAATGCGTTCTCTATAAGTATTCCGGGATTCTCATCCCAGCAGATGATATCTATCTTCTCACCACGGAGTTCATCAACAATGGCATTTACTCTCGATCCGTTCATACCTACACAGGCTCCGACGGGATCCACATCGGGATTATTGGACCAAACCGCAATCTTGGTACGGCTTCCGGCTTCCCTGGCTATTGCTTTTATCTCGACCGTACCGTCACGTACTTCGGTAACCTCGGATTCAAACAGCTTCTTCACAAGTTCGGGATGCGTACGGCTTACAAGGATCTTGGGACCTTTGGTGGTATCCTTTACTTCATAGATATATACCTTTACACGATCGGTAGGCCTTAAGTGTTCGGACTTGACCTGCTCGTTCTCAGACAGCAGTGCATCCGCCTTGCCCAGATCGATACTGATATTCCTGCCGACATATCTCTGGACTATACCGGTAACGATATCTCTTTCCTTCTCATGGAACTGGTTGAACTGTACAGCCCTCTCTTCTTCCCTGATCTTCTGGAGAATTACGTTTTTGGCGTTGGTCGCTGCGATACGTCCGAATTCCTTACTGTTTATATCAACCTCAACGATATCACCAACCTGAGCATCCTCCTTTATGAGCTTTGCATCAGCCAGTGCGATCTCAAGCACGGGATCTTCCACGTCGTCCCTGCTCTCCACCACGGTCTTTTCGGCATATACCCTGTAATCAGCGGTCTCGCGGTCGATCGTGACCTTGGTGTTGTCCGCCTTGCCGAAATGATTCTTACACGCCTGGATAAGAGAATTCTCAATAGCCTCAAATATTGATTCCTTGCTGATCTCCTTCTCCTTCTCCAGCGCATCAAGCGCCTCCAATAATTCCTTGTTCATTTCTTTCCTCCTGGTATTTACTAGATCCTTAACAGTAAATCTATGTATTTTTAAAAATCAACGCTCAGATTGATCTTGGCAATATCACTCCTGCCAATCTTTTTTTTCTTTCCGTCTTCGGAAGCGATCTCTATACTGTCCTTATCATATGACAGAAGAACTCCTGTCATCTGCTTAAGACCGTCTATAGGCTTATATGTCTTAATATCCACGGACTGTCCTATCGAACGCTCGAAATCCTTATCCTTCTTAAGTGCCCTTCCGAGCCCCGGCGAACTGACTTCAAGGATATATGCTTCATCTATGAAATCCTCCCTGTCAAGTTCATCCGAAAGTGCCCTGCTCACTTCAACGCAGTCATCGATGGTTATCCCGTTCTCCTTGTCGATATAAGCACGAAGGTAATGATCCGCCCCTTCCTTGACATACTCAACATCCCACAGGAAAAATCCCAGCCTGTCAAGTATCGGCCGGATAAGTGCTTCCGTTCTGCTTTCGTAATCCTCTTTCTTAGACATCTTTCGTTCCCCGGGCAGGATATAACAGCCCAAAACTCATTGCAATAAGAAAGTGGACTTCTGCAAGTCCACTTAACTACCTTAATATCATATACACTCTAACACCAATATCCCGAAAAATCAAGAAATAATTGAAAAATGTTTACTGCGCCGGCGGAACAGCTCCTCCGAGAGCCGGCAAAACCGGTGCGGCAGGCGCCGGCTGAGCAGGGGCAGCTGCCGAGCCGTCTTCTCCGGAAGCCGGGTTCATCAATGCGGCCGCATTTGCGGGATTGGTCGCATCAAACAGCGGCACTCCGTTCAGATAACTGTGGATACACCATGGCGTCGATGCATTCATATTTCCGTCCGGCGAAACAACTATAACACCGGGAGTGGCAAAAGGACATGTGTCCGCAGCCCTCAGACCCGTAAGTGCACATACGGTTCCGAGCACATGGCAGTCACATGAATCCTTGGGCAGCTTGGATTCATCAAAGTATTCCGTTACGGCACTTCCGTCAGCCGAACATAAACCGGCAACAGCCAGCTTACCGGACTTGCGGCATATCGTTGCGGTCACGACACCTTCCGGCTTGACAAAATCCCTGTATTCAAGACCCTCATGGATCCGGCCCATTATCGACTTCCACAAAAGCTTCGCTGTGTTCGTCTCAACGCCGCTCATATGAACGTTATTATCATATCCCGACCATGTCGCGCAGGTATAATAAGGTGTATATCCCGCAAACCATACATCCACGTTGCTGGATGTCGTACCTGTTTTACCCGCTATGGCCATATTACCGAAATTGACTTTGGCACCGGTACCCTGTGTCACAACATCCTCCATGGCCGATGTGAGCAGCCATGCTGTCGTGTCCCTGAGCACCTGGCGGCTCTTGGGTGTATTGTCTATCAGCACATTTCCGTCATGATCTATTATCTTGGTATAAAATGAAGGCCTGTTATATATGCCCTTGTCCGCTATGGTGGCAAATGCGGCTGTCAGTTCAAGGTTCGTTACCCCGTCCGTAACTCCTCCGAGTGCCAGAGCCTGGGTTATATCCGAGGATACGCTGCCGTCCCATTCGGTACGGCGGCTTACAAGTGTCGTAAACCCGAAATTCAGCAGATAATCATATCCCAGCTGCGGAGTGATGTCGGTAAGAGTTTTAACGGCAACTATATTGAGAGACTGTTCTATACCCTTTCTGACTGTCTGAACACCTCTGTATCCCTTGTACCAGTTCTTAACGGGACGTCCGTTTGCATAGTTGTACGGCTCATCCACCTGGGTGGATGCAAGAGTGAATCCCGCACTGTCAAGTGCCGGAGCATAGGCAGCAAGAACCTTGAAACACGATCCCGGCTGACGTTTGGTATCGGTCGCCCGGTTCAGAGTAAGACTGGCCGCCTTGGTACCCCTTCCGCCGACTATCGCCTTGACTTCACCGGTGGACTGATCCATTATGGTAACGGATGCCTGAGGCTGGGGTGTTAAGGATATATTCTCGGCAACGAACTTATATCCCGGCTCAGTCTTGGCCGCCTTGAATTCCTCATATGCTTCCTGTGCAGCTTCCTGTGAACTGAAGATAGAATTAAAGCTCTTATTGTTCTGCTTAAAATATGCTTCAAACTGCTGGGTGGAATAGTTCACCCTTTCTCCGTTCTGATCCTCCAATGTGAGTTCATAAGCAAGATACCACTTGACATTCTCGGGGAAGTTATCGGGATTTTCAAACTCCTCGTCGCATATCTTCTGTATAGCGGGATCCTGTGTCGTAAATATGCTCAATCCTCCGCTGTACAGCGCATTATATGCCTGTGTATAGGAATATCCCTTGATCTCCTGAAGATCGGTGATCACCTGCTCCGTCAGTTCATCCACGAAATAAGAATAAATGGATTCCTTCTCAACGGTCTCATCAACAACCTTTATCCTCGAATACACATCATCGGCAACCGCGACATCATATTCTGCAGGAGTTATGTAACCCTGATCGCGCATTTTGCGAAGAACTTCCTCACGTCTTATCGCATTATTATCGGGATGGGATATGGGATTCCATTTTGTCGGGTTCTGAGTGATAGCAGCTATTACCGCCGCCTCGGATATCGTAAGCTCGGATGCAGGCTTACCGAAGTATCTGTTGGACGCCGCCTGAACTCCCAGGGTTCCCTGTCCCAAGTTGATCGTGTTCAGATAATTCTCAAGGATAGTATCCTTGTCCATTTCCTTCTCAAGCTGGACAGCGCAGTA
>JAFSZZ010000098.1 GCA_017458765.1 Lachnospiraceae bacterium
AAGCTCACATCTGAAGGTACTCTTGTAAGCAGGCTTAGAATAGGCAAGGTTGCATCGGCACAATATACAGGAACTCCGATAACTCCGGAGCCGGATGTAAATGATGGAAATAAGAAACTTGTAAAGGACACTCATTACACGTTGTCTTACGCATCAAACGTTGATCCGGGAACAGGCTATGTGATAATCACAGGTATCCCCGAAAACGGTTACGCAGGAAGCAGGAGGGTATCATTCAAGATCACCGCTCCCAAGTCTGCTAAAGCAGGGGCTTATGATATAAGTGAAGCGAAGGATACAGAAAAGCGTATCACAGTTACATGCCCGGAAGAAGTATTCTTCATGAAGGGCGGAGCGAAGCCTTCGGTCAAGGTCATGTTTAAGAGCGCAGATGATAAGGTGACCAGGCTCATTGAAGGACGTGATTATAAGATCGCATTTAAGAATAATACGGCAATCGGAGGCAAGAAGACACCTCTTGCAGTTATCAGCGGAACAGGTAACTTTAAAGGTAAGAGGGAGATCGCATTTTCGATAAAAGAAAAGAGCCTTGATAAAGTAACCCTGCTGGCGGATGATGTACCATTTAAAAATAAGGCTAACAGTTTTACCTCAAAAATAACCATCACGGATGAGGATGATAAGAAACTGTCTTCAGGTAAGGATTATGAAAAGAATATAGCATACACTTATGAAAATGACACTGAAGTAACCGTTAACGGAGCAAAGGTTCAGAGAAAAGCAGAAGATGTTGTTGACAAACAGGATATAATCCCGGCTGATACAGTAATAAGAGTAACAGCTACGGCAAAGGCAGGAAGCGGATATACCGGAACTGTCAGCGGAACTTACAGGATCGTAACAGCAAACATATCGTCTGCAAAGGTAACGATCCCGGCGCAGGTTTATACAGGTAAACCAATAACGCTTACAAAGAAAGATATATCGGTAGTGATAAAGGGAGTGGAACTTGGGGAAACTGATTATGAAATAGTAGGTTACTCGAACAACATAAACAAAGGAACTGCCAGGGTTACCATAAGAGGTACCGGTAATTACGGAGGTTTAAAAACACAAACCTATAAGATCAGAGCTAAGGGATTTAAGTGGTGGTGGAGATAGACATACTGGCCGGCAGCGGGATAAACCCGTTGCCGGTTTTCTTTATAGAACCCGCAGATCATTGTCCTGTAGAACCATGAATTTCATCAATAATTCGGGATTTCCGAAGAAAATGATGTAGAACGCAGTGATAATTGTAAAAACCTGTGTTTTATAGTATATTTACTGTAAAAACAGATTTTTTTTGTTTTCCATAGCAGGGATCTGAAATAAGGGAGCAATGTATGAAGAAGATCGGGATCGGTTATGAGAATTACAAAAGAATAATCGATGATAAATGTTATTATGTGGATAAGACCATGCTTATACATGATATTGTCGCTAAGGGAGGCATGGTGACACTTTTCACAAGGCCCCGCAGGTTCGGTAAGACCCTTGCCCTGTCCATGATCCGTACATTCTTCGAGCTTGAATACGACCGCAACGGAAATGTTGTTGATAACCACCGGTATTTTGAGGGCATGAAGATAATGGATGCAGGGGATGAGATCCTTAATATGCTGGGGCAGTATCCTGTTATAAATATGTCGCTTAAGTCGGCTAAGCAGGGTGATTTCTATAATGCCTTTACCATGCTCCGCAAGGAGATAATAGGGGAATACAGAAGACATGATTATCTGCTTGAATCGGATGTGATAGAAGAAGATGAGAAGCAGAGCTTCCGTGAGATCACAGGCGGTGAACTTGAATGGGAGAAGAGAAGCCGAGCATATACAGATGAAAAGGAGTATGATAAGGCATTCAGGAGGGAGGTCGGGAAATATGCCGTTACCCTTAAGACCCTGTCAGAGCTCCTTGAAAAACATCATGGGAAGAAAGTCATAATCCTTATCGATGAATATGATGTTCCTCTTGAGAATGCCTGGTTCAGGGGCTTCTATGATGAGATGATCGATTTTATCCGTTCATTGTTTGAATCGGCTCTTAAGACAAATGATGCGCTTGAGAGAGCCGTGGTGACGGGGTGTCTTAGGATAAGCAGGGAGAGCATATTTACAGGATTAAATAACCTTGAGGTCAATTCCATAAGAACCGGGTCATTTGGCGAGTACTTCGGTTTTACAGAAGAAGAGACGGAAGAGATGCTTAGCGAATATGGGCTTAAGGATAATGTACAGATTGTAAGGGACTGGTATGACGGCTATCTGTTTGGAGATACAGAGGTATACAATCCCTGGAGCGTTACCAAATATGTTAAAGCGCATGTCGATGCTCCAAACAGCTTCGCCGAACCTTATTGGGCAAATACATCATCCAATTCGATAATAAAGGAGCTTATCGAAAATGCTGATGATGAGATGAAGAGAGAACTCGATACTCTGGTAAGCGGCGGGACAATAGAAAAGCGGATACACGAGGATATTACATATGCAGATATCCGTGAGAGCGAAGATAACCTGTGGAACTTCCTGTATTTTACGGGATATATGAAGAAGGTATCGGAACGGCAGGAAAACGATGATATATACCTTACCATGTGTGTCCCCAATGCTGAGATAAACAGTATCTACAGGAATCAGATAAGCTTGTGGTTTGACAGGGTTGTAAAGAACACAGGACTCAGCGGGCTTCATGAAGCGATACTGAATAAGGATACGGAGAAGATATCCGATTTTGTCAGCGAGCTGCTTGCCAGGAGCATCAGCGTATTTGACAGTTCGGAATCCTTCTACCACGGGTACTTTTTATCGCTCCTTAACGGAGTTCCGCACTATTATGCACAGTCAAACAGGGAAGCGGGTGACGGCCGCCCTGACATCATCCTCTATCCCAACCGACCGAAGGATCCCGCTTATATCTTCGAACTTAAGGTGAGAAAGAAGTTCAATGAAATGGATGACGGCCTGCAGGAAGCCTTCGCCCAGATAAGGGATAAGAAGTATGAGGAAGGGATCCTTGATGAAGGCTACGCCGGAGTCGTATCCTACGGCCTTTGTTTCTGCAAGAAGAGCTGTATAGCACTGCTCTTCGAAAAAAATTGACAAATTAGGATGATTGGTAAAAAAAATGTCTCGGCACTTCTTACCGCTCTTAAGTCGCCTGCATGTCTTGCAGGTATAGCCTCCATCCTGCAGGCGTATGACTTTAAGAAATCCGTATATGGTCACAGGCTGTCGATAAACCTGTTAAAGGCAGCGAAGCCTTCACTGGTGCGTTTATATACACCGGCATTTTCAAGAACATGAGAGAATACAAGGGCAATCTCGTCACGGACTATACCGTCGATATTGTCCTTGTTTATTTCATCATATTTCTTCATCCATTCGTAAGCCCATTCCGCATGTGACTGAGTCTCCGGGATGGATGTAAGATCTTTTCCGGTGAGCACGGCGTTCTTAAGGACAGCCATTTCGGTCTTCAGTCTTGCGGGCAGTATCGCAAGTCCCATCACTTCGATAAGACCGATGTTTTCCTTTTTTATATGATGATATTCCTGATGCGGGTGATAAACACCGAGGGGATATTCATCTGTCGTTATGTTGTTCCTCAGCACAAGATCGAGTTCATACAGTCCGTCCCTCATTCTTGCGATGGGAGTTATGGTCGAATGGGGTATAGCGCCCTCGTCGCCGGCGTTTACGGGCGAAAGGCTTCCCTCCTTTGTATATGCAAAAACAAAAGCGAATTCGTCAGTATAATTGCGCCATGAAGCCAGTATATGATCCGCGGCATCGATCATGGCGGAAAAATCTTCGCTCTGAAGACGTATTGTGGACAGAGGCCATTTGATACGCCCGGCATGAACACCCGGGTATCCCGGAAGGGTAAATTCCTTTTCGTAAGGAGCACGTACCATCGGGAACTCATAGTTGCCGCCCTGGAAGTGGTCGTGGCTTAAGATGGAACCGCCGACGATGGGAAGGTCGGCATTGGAACCTGCCGTATAATGCGGGAAAAGTCTTACGAAATCAAGGAGCTTTGTAAATGCGTCCTTATCTATTTTCATGGGGGTATGTTTCTCATTGAAGATTATGCAGTGCTCGTTGTAATAAACATAGGGAGAGTACTGCAGGTAGTACTGCTCGTTGCAGAGCATGATGGGGATGATACGGTGGTTCTGTCTTGCGGGATGCCCCATATGTCCGGCATAGCCCTCGTTCTCACGACACAAAAGGCAGGCGGGATAGCCTGATTTTTTTGCGGCGCCTGCCTTTGCGATATCCCTTGGATCCTTCTCGGGCTTGCTTAAGTTGATCGTAATGTCTATCTTACCGAATTCGGTATCGGATGACCATTTTTCATCCCTTGCGATACGGTCGGCGCGGATATAGTTGGTCGCACGTGAGAAATCATAATAAAAATCTGTCGCAGCCTTGGGTGAATCATCGTAAGCGGCTGAAAATTTAGCCCTGACCGCAAACGGCGGAGGGGTAAGGAGTCCCATGATCTTTGTATCAAACAGGTCGCGGTTTGTTATCGTATCTTCGATCATGCCTTCGGACACGGCGTAGTCAAGCATATCATCAAGGATGAGATGGATCTGTCTGGGCCGGGTATAATCCGCAGATCCTTCCGGTGTATATTCATTTATATTGAAAAGTTCAAGCAGCCTGTTGACGGTATAGATCTCGTCCGCGGGCTCCACGAGTCCTTTGTTCATTCCGTAATCGGTAAGTTCCCTTATTAATGAGCAGATGTTCATGAGTGTTCTCCTTTATTTTATGAGTGAAAAATCTCTTCTTATAAGATATAATATGATTAACTATTCAGAACAGCACATATATTTTAAAATATGAACCGTCAAGCTTGCTTGTAAGGGGCATATTTTATAAATATATGTATTTGATGAATCAAAACAGCGAAAAATACGAAGTATTTTGAGCCTGTTCTGAATAGATACTGAGATAATACTAAACAAATTCCGGTCTGTTCCTTCAATCATAGTATAATACGAACCGGGATTTCCGCAAGAGAAAACAAAACTGTAAAGCAGAAAGGAAACGGATATGAAGATTTTGGTCACCGGAGGAGCCGGTTATATAGGAAGTCATACATGTGTTGAACTTCTTAATGCAGGATATGATGTTGTGATAGTCGATAATCTTGACAATTCAAACAGAAAGGCAGTCGACAGGATAGAGCAGATAACAGGTAAGGAGGTTACCTTCTACGAAAGGGATATACGGGACAGGGAAGCGATGCACGAGATATTCGCGCTTGAGAAGCCGAAATGTGTTATACACTTCGCCGGTCTTAAGGCTGTGGGAGAATCGGTGCAGAAGCCGCTTGAATATTACGAGAATAATATAAACGGAACACTGGTGATGCTTGATGCGATGAGAAAGAACGGATGCAAGAATATCATTTTTTCATCATCGGCTACGGTATATGGAGATCCTGCTTTTATCCCCATTACTGAGGAGTGCCCGAAGGGCAGCCCGACCAACCCGTACGGGTGGACGAAGAGCATGCTCGAACAGATACTGACGGATCTTTATACGTCCGATCCGGAGTGGAACGTCATACTGCTGCGTTACTTCAATCCCATCGGCGCACATAAGAGCGGGCTCATCGGCGAGGATCCCAAGGGTATCCCCAACAATCTGCTCCCGTATGTTGCGCAGGTTGCCATAGGTAAGCTTAAGTGCCTCGGAGTCTTCGGGAATGATTACGATACACCTGACGGAACGGGAGTAAGGGATTATATCCATGTGGTCGATCTTGCCGTAGGACATGTAAAGGCAATCGATAAGATAAAAGAGAATCCGGGAGTTAAGATCTACAACTTAGGCACAGGGAAAGGCTACAGCGTGCTTGATATAGTAAAAGCTTACTCGAAGGCCTGCGGACATGATATCCCTTACGAGATAAAGCCAAGGCGCGCCGGAGATATCGCAACCTGTTATGCGGATGCTTCCCTTGCAAAAAAAGAACTCGGCTGGGAGGCTGAGTACGGGATAGATGAGATGTGTGCGGACTCATGGAGATGGCAGAGCATGAATCCGAACGGATACAATGACGAGACGACAGCGGAGAAGCAGTTGAGTTAGGGTGTCCGGACTGATGAAAACTCGGGAAGATAAGCCGAAAAACAGGTACAGTCAGTTTTTTACGGATCCCCTGATCGCTGATTTTATGGTAAATGAGGTCAGGCATGAAGGCGCCGGGACATTTCTGGATCCTGCTGTGGGCAGGGGGGCTTTTACCTGTGCGGCCCACAGGTCAATGGATGTTTCGATAAGCGCATGTGAGATCGATCCTTCGATGGTAAGGAACTTCTGCCTGTCAAACGATTACGATGCGGATCTTGTCTGTGATGATTATCTGCTGCATATATATAAGGAAAGATTCGACTGTATCGTATGCAACCCTCCGTACAACAGATTTCAGGATATAGAAAACAGGAAAAAATACAGGGACCTGTTTAAGGAAAGATATGCCGTAAATATGTCCGGTTATTCAAACCTGTGTGTTTATTTCCTTATAAAAAGCATGAACGAATTAAGCGAGTCGGGCAGATGCTGCTATATCATCCCGTATGAATTCCTGAATACGGGGTATGGTGAGGTGATCAAGGAATACCTGCTGCGGTCGGGGATGCTCGAGAAGATCATTAAATTTGATTTCAGGTCGAAGATATTCGGTGATGCGATCACCACTTCATGCATATTGGTACTGGAGAACAGACCGCATGATAAGGTGGATCTCATTACGGTAAAAGATGTAAGTGAACTGAAAAAAGGCCGGTTTGAAAATGTCAGGACTTATGATTACGGCGATCTTAAGCCCGAAGAAAAATGGCTTTCCTATTTCGGGGATAATAAAAAGGCCGACGGTCTGAAGAATATTGTAAAGCTTTCGGATTTCGGGAAGGTTTCCCGCGGGATAGCAACCGGAGCCAATGATTTTTTTCTGCTTTCGCGATCTGATATAGAAGAACGCGGGCTGAGCAGGGAAGCCTGTGTGCTTTGCCTGACCAGAAGCCCTGATGTAAAGGATGCGGTCGTGACAGGTGGTACGATGCAGGACCTTATCGATGCAAACAAAAAGGTATTTGTATTTGACGGGACACTTGCAGTTAACCAGGAAGACCTGGACTATATAGAATACGGAGAGAAGAGAGGTTACAATAAAAAATATCTGACCGGAAAAAGGTCTCCGTGGTATTCGATAGAACACAGAGAAACGGCACCGATACTCATAACGGTTTTTAACCGGAATGAGATAAAGATAATAAGGAACGAAGCGGGAGTTAAAAACCTCACTGCTTTTCATGGAATATATCTTAAGGATAAAGATGCCGCATTTGCCGATATTTTCTTCTGCTATCTGATCACTCCCCTGGCACGTGAACTGCTGTACGGTTCGAGACGGGAGTACGGAGAAGGGCTCTATATGTTCGAGCCCGGAGATCTGACAGGCGCGGATATGCTTGACCTGAATCTGATAAGTGATGACGACAGGAATGACATACTGGATATATATGATATGATAAAGAAGGAAAACAGCATACAAAAGGCAGATGAACTTGACCGGATATTCAGAAAATACGTATGACTTTAACGATAAATAACTTAGTTTTTTAAAAATCCCCTTGCATAAGGGGTTTTTTTGATGTAAAATAGCGTTTGCTGTGACATTGATAGCTATGAAGCGTGAGGTTGCTACTGCCCCCCAGTGGTGGATAAAGTAGGTTTTCCGTGGAGCGAATGTCAAGTTAGGAAACTGGCGACAAGTCACTGTACGAAATCATTAGTCTGCATTGGCAGAAACGACGTGTGAAAGTTCCCGATGTAAATCTTTAGGACACGCACGGGAGAGTGTACAGTCACCGCTTGTCGTACTTATCAATAAAAGTGCGAAAAGGAGGCGACTTTTTTTATGGCAACTCAGGTAATGAGAATCACACTTAAGGCTTATGATCATCAGTTGG
>JAFSZZ010000099.1 GCA_017458765.1 Lachnospiraceae bacterium
A
The DNA here is from genome assembly GCA_017458765.1 of Lachnospiraceae bacterium. Classification (GTDB taxonomy): domain Bacteria; phylum Bacillota; class Clostridia; order Lachnospirales; family Lachnospiraceae; genus UBA2868. Next base: position 2 of record JAFSZZ010000099.1, read on the forward strand.
GGCACATACATCATAATATAGGATCATATACCGAAATCCCTTCCCGTTTTATGTTTATTTACAAACTCAAGAAATTCAGCCTGGCCGAGCGGCTTGGAAAAATAGAAGCCCTGGATATAATCACAGCCGAGATCTATGAATCTCTTAAGTGTCCTCTCATCTTCGACACCCTCAACAAGTATCTTCTTGTCCATCTTTTTCAACATATTGACGGTATTGACTATGGCTATCCACATTTTGGGATCGTCCATCTCATCAACAAAGCTTTTGTCGAACTTTACTATATCAAGCGGAAGCGAGACCACTCTCCTGATATTTGAGTATCCCGTTCCGTAATCATCGAGAGAGAACTTAAATCCCATGCCGTGAAGACCGGATATATTCCGGTCCGTTATCTCCGGATCGTAATCGACCGAAGTCTCGGTGATCTCCAAGTTTATCTGCGATGTCTTTACCCTGTACTTTGATATCAGTGCTCTTATCTTGTCGACGAGATTCGGTTCTATACACTGGGCTACGGAAAGATTTATCTCGATATACTCCAGTCCGCTGTCCGCGAATTCCTTGCGATGGATGAACCTGCAGACATCCTCCAGCACGAAATCACCTATGGCATGTATCGCACCGCTGTCCTCCGCAGCCGGAATGAATATCCCGGGAGATACAAAACCATATTCGTCATCATACAGCCTTATAAGTGCCTCCGCGCATGTGAAACAATCCTGCTTTACGGAATAGATGGGCTGATAGAACATACGGAACCTGTCTCCCGCGATCGCTCTTTTTATTATCTCATCTATCTCATTTTTCATCTTGAAATCCTTGGAATCAAGGATATCCGACAACATGATGACCTGATCCATGTCAGGCACCGTCTTATGAAACGTATTTGAAAAATCGAGAAGAGAATTATATGTCGGCAGATCATTCGGGACCTCGGCAAAACAGACTTTGGAATCGAGTCGTATCTCCAGGTTGCTCAAAGTAAAACTCTCCTTGAGATAAGCAACTATAAGCCTTCCCATATTTACAGACTTCTCCCGGTCATCCGCATCCGTCACAATGACAAAAACACCCCTGCCAATATAGTACACCTCGGCAGGCATGCCTATAATGCGTGCCATCTGTATGAATTTGTCTCCGGCCCTGCGAAGCGAAGCATTATATATCTCAAGTCCCAAGTTGGTTCGAAGATTACGATGATTCCTAACCTTGATAAGGATGATGTTCATCGGCCGCTTAACGCCGTAAGCCTTGAACATATCCGTCATAAACCCGTGCCGGCTGAGCGTGCCCACCGCGGCGTCCACAACCTCCTCCGGCCGTTGAATTGCCGTTGCTATCAAAAACAGTGTAAGCGAAAGGGCAAGCAGCTCCACCCTGAGTGCCGGATTTATGCGCTGGGCTACGACCGCGATAAGATTAAAGAAGACAAACGACAGCAGCATGACAAATTCAGACCTTCGGATGGTCTTACGGTATCTGCATATTATAAAGGTGCAAAAGACAAGATGAACAAGGGCTGCCGCATATACGATCATTATGAACCTGCCCCTGTGATAAACGCCGTTTTCATCGATATAAAAGAGCACATTGCCGTATATGTTCAGGCATACGGCAACAGCGATAGCAAGGAAAGGGATCACGGTGATCAGCATATATACGCCGAAACGTTTAACCTTGTGCCATACTCCGTAATATGAAAAAAGAAACAGCACATATATCGGTGTAGTGAGATTCCTTATCAGATAAAACAGCGAATTGGACAAAAACTGCGCGGATGCATTTGACGGCCGTTGCTCAACATATGTACCGAAAAGACTGTCAAAAACATCCAGCAGGCCTGCTGCCATTATCAGGATCGCAAGCAACAGAATAAGACGGTTTGTACGTCCCTTGGTATACCTTCTCGATACAAGGAACACAAAAACCGTCAATGCCAGAACTATCGCACATATATCAAAATAAACAATTCGCATACCGGGATCTTCCTAAATCATCTATTCTTAATACGAAAACCGTTTTCCGGCTTAAGCTTTTCCCCGATCGCCGCGCCGGCCTTTTTAATGAGGTCTGAGATATCCATATTCTTCTCGCAGACGAAAGGATATGCATCCATGGAAATATCAATGTTATATGGCATATCCGAATCAAGATTGAATTCTTCGAGTCCTCTTTGGACAGATTTTCTGATACTATCTATCATATCATAAGTGTCGGTAAATATCACGGAAATAAATTCATCGTCCCCTATTCTGCCCAATGGGTTCTCATCTCCGAGTACACGTGCGATCTCCCTTGCACTTGCCATGAGCGCTTCATCTCCCGATTCATGTCCGTATCCCAGATTGATCTCGCCCAAATGGCTTACATCGGCAAACAGAAGGTATGCCTGTCTCCCGTTGTTATCCGAAACCAGCTTGATCAGGCGCTCGATAAATCCGCGGCCGTTAAGTACCGAAGTAAGATCATCCCTGTCCGATACATAACCGAGTATATCTTCCTTCTGCTTAAGTTCTTCCGTCTTCTCATCGGCGATATAACTGATATCGCGAAAATTAAACAATGCACCTATCTGCAAAGTACACAGCATGGCAAAAAATACAGCATTCTTATCCACTTCGTACAGGATGATACCATACTGCCTGTCACCCGAACATATAACGAATGCGGAATAATTTGCCGCATTTTCCTCCGGCAGTACGGAGCTGATGCCATTATCCTTATCGATCACTATGCTGTTCTGCCTTAAGAATACCTGTACTCCGTTTCTGTCATAAGTCCCCGCATAATGGAGTTTATCCGGAGGTGGCGGTAATACTCCCCTCCTGTATATGACCGGCCTGTGATACATGAATATATGTGCCGATGCTATATCCATACCCCGCAGACGCTTAAGTATCGTGCTCAGAACTTCCGCCTCCGATTTACCGGTATCAAACAGATCCCTTGTAAACAACGGAAGGAACCACAACTGACGGCGCCTTATGCTTCCGGTTTCCCTCATCCTTACTATCTCGGCTTCTTTCAGCTGTTTAAGTGTCTCGAGCATCATGACGGTCACCCTTGACCTCTCCCTGCCGTACGGCATCATTGATATGAGGTTCTCCAGGATATATACTGTCCTGCCCGTTATCATGCGTGCAGATACACTTCCGTATTTTGACAGCTTATCGACATAAAATCCGATCTTGTCAAGGTCCGCAGCCTGGTCCTCCGAATCCGAAAAGGCGGCTTCAAATATATATTCGAACATCTCCTGATAATAATTTTTGAACTCTATCTTCTCGGCCTCATAAGGAAGATATGAATAGATCTCATCCACTGTCCTGCCTACATTATTGGCCATAAACCGTTTGAGCTTTTCGACGACAGCCTTATCAACCTTACCGGCGCCCCCCTGATACCTGTCCTTATTCTCGATCCCGGAGCAGCCGCAGGAACATCTTTTCATAAAGCGGCACGGGATCTTGACTCCACCCGTTTTCTGTCCTCTTGCTATCGCAACGGCGCGGTTTAGCGCTGTCATACCGAATGCATAACTGTCATACATGACCCCCGTAAGGGAAGGCGTCATCTCATGTGACATTCCCAGATCATCAAAGCCTGTGATCGCAACATCCTTTCCTACTTCGATCCCCCGCTTATTGCACGCCCTGTATGCTATACGCGCGTATGTATCGCAGCTGCAGACGATCGCATCAACATAAGGAAAATCGTCAAATATCCCGTTGATCTTACGCTCGTCGGATTCGGACTGATCGCATACAACGATCTGAGATCTGTCATAATTGAGCGAATGGGCATTCATCGTATCCCTGAAAGCCCTTAACCTCTCCTTAAAATCATATTCTCCGGTATCACCCGATACATACACTATGAAACTGTATCCGTGATCCACTATCAGATGCTCGACGCATTCGCACATCGCACCGTAACTGTCTGCCACCTGATACGGTATCGACGGTTTACCGGGTATCGTTTCAAGGACCAGCGTGGGTATCTCCTTAAAACGCTCCACAAGTGCGTTGATATCCGGCAGTATCAGTGAACGTCTCAGCGATCCGCTAACAAGTATCATAGCATCGGGCTTCAGTATCCCGGCATAATCATAAACAGCATCCAGCTGGTTTAGATAATAATCATCAACATCCTCCTCAAGCGAAGCGTCACTGTCTTCACCCGGAGTCTGCGGACCGAGCAGATAAACAAGCTCTACTCCCGCCTGCCTTGCTCCGTCATAAAAACCGCTGTACATGACCTCGGCAAATTCACTATTTATATCACGCATCATAACTGCGATAACAGTTCTTTTGTCACCCATGCTCAAAGCCCCTCCGGAACATGTACCGTCATTATCCCGCCTTCCGTGTCAACGGACAGGATACATTGTTTTATGGCCGGAAGGAGCAGTTCTCCTCCGCGGCTTAAATTTATCACATAAACATCATTGGCTCCGGTCTCAAGCACATCACTCAATATACCCAGCTCGTTACCGTCTTCCTCCACGACCTTCATATCTATCAGGTCGGCTATGAAATACTCATCCTTCTTTAACCTGACGGCATTTTCCCGTGTCACATAAATGCTGTGTCCCTTATATCTTTCAATATCATTGATGCTGTCATGATCCTTAAACTTAAGTATTACAAACTGTTTGAAGAACTTGACTCCTTCAATCTGCATCTCCTTAAGTCCGCTGCCCGTATCAAGCAGGACCGACTTAAGCTTCTTAAATCTTGCCGCATCATCGGTTGTGGGAAATACCTTCATCTCACCGCGCACTCCGTGCGTCGAACTGAGTATACCCACCTGAAGCATCTGTTCCATGCCTTCTCCTTTTTAAACCATACTATAAAACATAATACCATTTCTATCATGGATTTAAAAGAAAAAACCACGAGCATAACCCGTGGTTTTTGATCATTCCTTATCGGTATCGACAATATCAACTATTACCTTCTTGGTTTCCTTGGCCGATGCCGCCTTAACGACTGTCCTTATGGCCTTCGCAATACGTCCCTGCTTGCCGATTACCTTGCCCATGTCGGATTGAGCCACCCTCAATTCAACAACTATCGCATTATCATCCTCACGCTGTGTCACCGTAACTTCGTCCGGCTTCTCAACCAGTGATCTTGCGATTATCTCTACCAGATCCTTCATGTTTTACCTCCGCCTGCAGGTCTATTTACTGATACCGGCATTTTTGAATATCTTGCTTACCACCTCGGTAGGCTGAGCTCCGTTGGCCAACCACTTCTTTGCGAGCTCCTCGTTTACCTTAACGGTACTGGGTTCCGTATTGGGATCATAGGTTCCTATCTCCTCGATGAACCTTCCGTCACGGGGCGATCTTGCATCCGCTACGATGATCCTGTAGTAAGGTGACTTCTTCTGTCCCATTCTCCTGAGCCTTATCTTTACTGCCATTTTTCTACCTCCGTAAAATATTGAAAAATTTATTTAAAAAGGCATCTTAAATCTTCCCTTTTTACCCATTCCGTTCATCATACCCGGAAGCTGTTTCATCATCTTGCGGCTCTGTTCAAACTGCTTGACAAGCCTGTTCACTTCCGATATGTCAACCCCGGCACCCTTGGCTATCCTATGCTTTCTTGACGGGTTTAAGATCTCCGGGTTCTGTCTCTCCTTCTTAGTCATTGACAGGACTATCGCCTCTGTCCTTGCCATCTTCTTATCGTCTATCGCATTCTCAAGATCCTGGGATTTTATCCCCATTCCGAGTCCCGGCATCATCCCGAGGATCGAAGACAGCCCGCCCATCTTCTTCATCTGGTTCATGCTCTCGAGGTAGTCTTCAAAATCGAACTTACCCTTCTTGAGCTTGCGGGTCATTTCCTTCTCTTTATCTTCGTCTATATCAAGCGATTCCTGAGCCTTCTCGATAAGTGTGAGTACATCACCCATTCCGAGTATACGGCTCGCCATCCTGTCCGGATAGAACTGCTCAAGATCCGACAGTTTCTCACCCATGCCGACATAGAGTATCGGCTTGCCCGTTACCGCCTTTATCGACAGCGCGGCACCGCCTCTTGCATCACCGTCCATCTTCGACAGGATCACGCCGTCCACGCCTATCTTCTCATTAAAGCTCTGGGCAACATTGACCGCTTCCTGACCTGTCATCGCATCAACTACGAGAAGTGTCTGATGAACTTCTACATTGCTCTTGATATCCGAAAGCTCCTGCATCATCTCATCATCTATCTGGAGCCGTCCCGCAGTATCCAGGAACACGACATTATGTCCGCCTTTGGCTGCATGTTCTATAGCCGCCTTACATATGTCAACGGGAGAAAGCTTATCTCCCATCGAGAAAAAATCGACCTCCTGCTTATTGGCGTTCATTTCAAGCTGTTTAATGGCCGCCGGTCTGTATACATCTGCCGCAACAAGCAGGCACTTCTTTCCCTTTAACTTAAGCTTCCCCGCCAGTTTTGCCGCAGTGGTCGTCTTACCTGCACCCTGAAGACCGCACATCATTATAACGGTAGTCGCCTTGCCCGGCTGCAACTGTATCTCCGTGGTCTCGCTTCCCATAAGAGAGACCATCTCTTTATTAACTATCTTGATGACCATCTGTCCGGGATTAAGGCCGTTCATCACATCCTGACCTACAGCCCTCTCCTCGACAGATTTAACAAACTGCTTTACTACCCTGAAATTTACATCCGCTTCAAGAAGAGCTAACTTTACTTCCTTAAGTGCCGCCTTGACATCCTCTTCGGTAAGCCGGCCCTTGCTCCTTAGGTTCTTGAATACATTCTGCAGTTTTTCGGTCAAACTCTCAAATGCCATCTATACAGTCTCCACAAGCTGCCTGCACAGCTTACGTATCTCATCCTCAAAACCTGCGCCTTTGCCTGCTGCCGTCTCCTCTATCTTAAGAGCCAGTTCCTTTATCTTCGTATACTTCTCGATCATATGGAGCTTCTCTTCATAGGCGGATAATATCTTATCGCAGCGTCTTATAAGATCATGTACTCCCTGACGTGTGATACCGTATTCCTCCGAAAGCTCCTTAAGAGACAGATCCTCGAATACCGCACTCTCGTATATCTTCCTCTGGTGCTCCGTAAGAAGCTCACCGTAAAAATCATATAAAAGATTCTGTTCAACGATATGTTCCATCTGAAGGCTCCTTGCGCACAATGGATACTATACACAAAACCGAAACGGGTGTCAAGTATTTTTTCTTGACACCCGTCATCCTTTTCTGTCTGCTGTGTTTCCGGATCGTATGATCAGACGCTTGTCCTTACGATCTTCGGCCTGTAGCCTCCCGCTGTCAGCGCCTTTATTATCTCTTTCTTATGCTCCGTGCCGAATGCTTCAAGTGTTATGCGCAGCTCCACGGCTGCATTACGGTTCGTGGAAACGAACTGGTTGTGCTCAAGCTTTATTACATTACCGCTCTTCTCCGCGATGACCGCAGCCACTCTCGACAGTTCACCAGGCTTGTCCGGAAGAAGCACGGATACGGTAAATATCCTGTCTCTCATTATAAGTCCCTGCTGTACAACGGAGGACATGGTTATGACATCCATATTTCCGCCGCTTAATATCGCCACGACCTTCTTATTTTTTTCCTTGAACTGCTTAAGAGCAGCCACGGTCAGAAGTCCCGAGTTCTCGACGACCATCTTATGGTTCTCAACCATATCAAGGAAAGAGACTATAATGTCCTCATCCGGAACCGTTATTATATCATCAAGATTCTTCTGTATATACGGGAAAATAGCGCTTCCCGGAGTCTTAACAGCCGTACCGTCAGCTATTGTGTTTACACCGTCAAGGGTAACGACCTTACCCGCCTCGAGCGAAGCCTTCATACAGGCGGCTCCCTCAGGCTCTACTCCTATGACTTTTATCTTCGGATTTAAAAACTTGGCCAATGTGGACACGCCTGCTGCCAGACCGCCTCCTCCTATCGGGACAAAGATATAATCCACGAGTGGAAGTTCCTTGAATATCTCCATCGCTATAGTGCCCTGTCCGGTCGCAACTGCCGCGTCGTCAAAAGGATGTATGAAGGTATAGCCGTTCTCATCCGCCAGTTCATAAGCCCTCGCACAGGCCTCGTCATACACGTCACCGTACAGTACCACTTCCGCTCCGTAACCCTTGGTCCTGTTAACCTTGATGAGCGGAGTTGTCGTAGGCATCACGATCACAGCCTTACAGCCGTATTCCTTCGCTGCATAGGCAACACCCTGTGCATGATTTCCCGCGGATGCGGTGATGATACCCCGTGATCTTTCCTCATCGCTTAAGGTGCTCATCTTATAATAGGCACCTCTTAACTTATAGGCACCCGTCATCTGCATATTTTCCGGTTTAAGATAAACCCTGTTGCCCGTAATATCACTTAAGTAACTGCTGTAAACAAGCTTTGTCTCAAATGCGACCTTCTTTACAAGCTCGCTGGCTTCTTCGAATCTTTCAAGCGTCAGCATCTTCTTCATCCTCCTTATCCGCTCCGTCACCATCGGCCTCTCCCGGTTCAAACAGCGCTTCAACATACGCATCCGGATCAAACCTCTGAAGATCGTCTATCCCCTCTCCGACACCTATATACTTGACCGGTATGTTAAGCTCGCTCTGAACCGCGACCGCGATACCTCCCTTTGCCGTGCCGTCAAGTTTTGTCATGATTATACCGGTAGCCTCCGCTGCCTCATGGAATTCGCGGGCCTGCATAAGAGCGTTCTGTCCCGTCGTTCCGTCTATGACTACCAGCGTCTCTCTTGCCGCTTCCGGATATTCCTTATCTATTATCCTGTGTATCTTCTTAAGTTCTTCCATAAGGTTCTTCTTGTTATGGAGCCTTCCTGCCGTATCGCAGATCAGTATATCGGTGTTCTTCGCCCTTGCCGATCTTAACGCATCAAATACGACCGAGGCCGGATCCTGACCGTCCGAACCTTTTATTATATCCACTCCTGCCCTGTTGGCCCACTCATGAAGCTGCTCGACAGCCGCCGCCCTGAACGTGTCAGCTGCTGCCACCATGACCTTCTTTCCTTCCTTCCTGTATATGTAAGCCAGCTTGCCTATACTTGTGGTCTTGCCTACTCCGTTGACACCTATCACAAGGATGACTGCCTTTCCCTTTTCAAAATCATATGCATCTTCGGGAAGCGTCATCTGGTCCTTTATCGAATCCATGAGCACACCACGGCATTCCTGCGCCGATTTAATGTGTTTCTCCCTGACCTTCTCCTTTAAGTCTTCAAGTATCTTTTCGGTGGTGTTTACACCCATATCGCTCATTATAAGGAGTTCTTCAAGTTCCTCATAAAAATCATCATCTATCTCGGAGGGCCCGAACATATTATCAAAGCTCTTCGCGATATTATCCCTCGTTTTTGTAAGACCGCTTTTCAGTTTTTCAAAGAAACCCATACATCAGTCCTCCAGATCCTTATCAATAAGATTAACCGATACCAGTGTCGAAACACCCTTCTCCTGCATCGTGATGCCGTAAAGCCTGTCGGCCTGCTCCATAGTGCCCCTTCTGTGCGTGATCACTATGAACTGGGTATGTTTGGTAAGCTTATGCAGATATCCCGCGAACCTTCCGACATTTGATTCGTCAAGAGCCGCCTCTATCTCATCGAGCAGACAGAACGGCGAAGGTTTCAGGTTCTGTATCGCAAACAGAAGGGCTATCGCGGTAAGTGCCTTTTCTCCTCCGGAAAGCTGCATCATGTTCTGCAGTCTCTTGCCCGGCGGCTGGGCGATTATGCTGATGCCGGCCTCAAGTATGTCCTCTTCCTCCTGGAGCTTAAGGCTTCCCTGTCCGCCTCCGAACATTTCCTTGAATACCTTGTCGAATTCCTTCTCGATATCCTTAAACTTCTCGGCGAACTGAGTCCTCATCGCCTCATCCAGTTCCGCAACGATACCGGTCAGCGTCTTCTCCGCTTCAACAAGATCGTCATGCTGGTCCTTAAGGAAGGTGTATTCCTCCATGAGTGTCTTGTATTCCTCAATGGCGTTTACGTTTACCTCACCCAGTGCACGTATCCCTTCTCTTAATTCCCTTATGGATCTTCTTATGGATGTTACGTCATTATAGGCTTCATTACGCATCTGTGCGGCCGAAGAGAGTGTTATCTCATATTCGTTCCACATATAACCGACGCGGTTTTCCTGTTCTTCCTCGATACGCTCCTTCTGCGTGTCCAAACGCATCACCTCTTTTTCAAGAGATGTTATCCTGTTCTTCAGTTCATCCGTCGCACTGAAGAATGACTTCTGTTTCTTTGCAAGTTCCTCCTTCCTTGCAACGAATTCATCTATGCTCTCCTGATCGCTGTCCTTGCTTCCCGCAGATGCGGCAAGTGTCTTCTCGATCTCCTCTATGTTCTTAAGGCGTTCGTTTATCTCATTCTCTGATTCGCTGATCTTACCGTCAATCTCACCGATCTCAGAATTAATACGGCCTATCTCTTCCTGTGCACGTCCTACGTTTGACGCCGCATGCTCGGCATCCCTCTCAAGAGAAGTGACCTTAAGTTCTATATCCGTGGAAGTTAAAACCTGCTGCGTCTCCTTTTCTCTTAACTCATCAAGCTCACTTCCGTAAGCGGCTATCCTGTCCTGGAGTTCCTTCTCCTTATCCTCCGATTCGCTCAACTTATGACCGGTTTCTTCCTTATTGGTGTTTATCTCATTTACCTGCTGTTCAACTTCACGGTTATCGTTCTCAAGATTGAGATAACCGTTCATGGTCTCGTTCTTTATCTCCTCGGCCCTGTCAACGCTCATCTGGGCCGTGTTCTGTTTGATGTAATGATCCTGGAGTTCCTCCTGGAGATCCTCGATCTTCTTGCGGACAGTCCTTCTGGTCTCCTTGGTATTCTCAATATCCTCCATTATCTTTTCTATCTTCTTGAGCGATTTCTTTACTTCCGCCTCAAGTTCCTCTATCTCCCTCTTCCTTCCGAGGAGATTGCTCGCATTTTTAAAAGCACCGCCGGCAAGCGCTCCGCCGGGTGTCAGATACTCGCCCTCCAGGGTCACTATCCTTAGCAGATAATTGTATTTCTTAGCCATGGCAAGTGCGTTATCAACATGATCTGCCACTATTATCGCGCCCAGAAGCTGTCCGATAACATCACTGTATTTCTTATCCGCCTTTACAAGCTCCGAGGCCATCCCTATGAAGCCCTTCTCATTCCTTACCTCCGGCTTATTGAACTCGCCTCTGTCCTTCACACTGGTAAGCGGCAGAAATGTGGCTCTTCCACCCTTGGTATCCTTGAGCATGCGGATCATCTTCTTTGCCACCGCTTCATCCTGTGTGACGATATTCTGGATATTTCCTCCAAGCGCGGTCTCTATGGCTGTTTCGTATTCCTTATCCACATCGATTATATCAGCGACTACGCCTATTATCCCTTTTACGCTTTCCTTCTGCTCCATAACGCGCTTGATGCTTCCGCCGTAACCGTCATAACGCTCCGCGATGTTTTTCATGGCATCCAGGCGCGACTTCTCCTTATGATAGGATATCTGCGCCTCGGACAGCTCCCTGTCTTTTGATTCAAGTGTCTGCTTGAATTCGGAAAGCTGTTCCTCCAGAACTTCCTTCTCTCTGTCTGTCTTAAGTATCTGAGCATTTATCTCATTGAGCTCATCGTACAGTTTCTTAAGCCTCTCTTCCTGCTCCTTTTCCTCGGATTTGGCCCGAAGGAGCTTGCTCTGCAGCTCGGCCTTATGTATCCTTGCCTGTTCGAGCATCGTATCGAAACGTCCGAGGTCCGCCTTTATCGCCGCACGTTCATTGAGCATGCCGATAATGGTATTCTTATCCGTTTCTATACCGTTGCTTAACTCTTCTATCCTTTTCTGTATGACCGAAAGTTCCGCCTTCGCCTTATCCCTGACTTCTGTCAGTTCCGTAAGTTCCTTATCGATCTCCTTCTTCTTACGATCGAATTCATTCTTCTCCGAAGTCTGTATGTTAAGACGCTCGTTTAAGGAAGCTTTCTGCTGCTCATAATGCTCCCTGTTGTTTTTGGCCGAATTGATCTGTTCCCTGTTTAAGCTTATCTGTCCTTCGAGCTTTGCCTTCATAAGATCGCTCTCGGACATGCGGTTTCGCTTCTCCTCTATCTGCCTGTCAAGCTGCTCCATCTCCTCTTCGACCTTGGAATACTCATCCTTGATCCCGTCGTATTTATCGTTGTTCTCCTTAAGATCGTTCCTTACTATCTCGAGCTTGCCCGTAAGTTCTGAGAGTGCGGTCTGAGCTCTCTGCGAATCAAGCAGGAACAGATTGACATCAAGTGTCTTTAGTTCTTCCTTTTTTGTAAGATAATCCCTCGCTACCTTTGACTGTTTTTCCAGCGGCTCAACCCGCTTTTCCTTCTCTGCGAGTATATCGTTCACACGCACAAGGTTGGCCTGCTCATCCGCAAGCTTTTTAAGTGCCGTTGATTTACGTTTCTTGAACTTGACGATACCGGCAGCCTCATCGAACAGTTCGCGCCTCTCTTCCGGCTTACCGCTTAAGATCTTATCTATCTGTCCCTGTCCTATGATCGAATATCCTTCCTTGCCGATACCGGTATCATAGAACATTTCGTAAACATCCTTAAGACGGCACGGCGAGCCGTTTATCAGATATTCGCTCTCACCTGAACGGTATACGCGCCTCGATACCGTGACCTCTTCAAAATCTATGGGCAGCTTATGATCCGAATTATCCAAAGTTATCGCAACATAGGCATAGCCCATGGGCTTTCTCATCTCACTCCCGGCAAAAATAACGTCCTGCATATTCGAACCGCGCAGCTGCTTTGCACTCTGTTCGCCAAGCACCCACCTTACCGCATCGGCCACATTACTCTTACCGCTGCCGTTAGGACCGACTATTCCGGTTATGCCGTTATGGAAATTGAAAACAAGTTTATTTGCAAATGATTTGAAACCGTGTATCTCTATGCTCTTTAAATACATCCTTCCACGCTCCGTTAATCCCTGTTCATTGCCTTCAAGGCTTCATATGCCGCATTCTGCTCTGCACGCTTTTTACTGCTTCCGACTCCTTTGCCCATTACCCTTCCGTTAACGAGCACATTCACGGTATATTTCTTATGATGATCCGGTCCGGACTCGCCTGCAGGGACATACTCCATCTCATATCCCTTATCCTGGACATATTCCTGGAGCGTTGTCTTACTGTCCCGAAACTCTATCTTATCCCTGTAATCGGTAAGCACATATTCGGTAACGAATCTCCTTGCAACATCAAATCCTCCGTCAAGGAAAAGCGCCCCTATCAATGCTTCGAACACATCCGAGATTATGGATTCACGCCCTCTTCCTCCGGTCTTCTCTTCACCCTTCCCAAGCAGGATGTATTCGCCCAGCGACAGTTCCTGTGCGCAGTACGCCAATGTCGGCTCGCATACCAGCGATGCACGCATCTTGGTCATATCACCCTCCTGCATATCGGGATTATCCTTATACAAAAATTCACTCACGGTAAGTTCGAGCACCGCATCTCCCAGAAACTCAAGTCTTTCATAATCCCTGACAGACTGCTTTTCATTCTTGAACGAACTGTGCGTCAGTGCATTTATGAGAAGGTCCTCGTTTGAAAAGACATGCCCTATCCTGTTCTCTAATTCTTTGTATCCGCCTACCTTGTTCATACAACTCCTTACACTAAAAAAATGTGCCAAAGCACATTTTTTAATGCTTAACTCAATGCGTTCTTTATCTGCTCCACGGCATCCGCAACAGTAACTATCTTCTCGGCATCCTCATTCGCGATCTCCACATCGAATGTCTCCTCAATACCCATTATGATCTGAAAAACATCAAGAGAATCGGCTCCGAGATCATCCGTAAACCTCGTTTCCTCGGTTATCTCATTTTCATCTACATTAAGTACTTCGGCGATTATCTTCTTAAGTTTCTCCAGTTCCATGATCCGCCCTCCTCTTAATAATATGTAATGCCCCCTCCATAATGGTTCCTCCTACTCAAGCATATTGATCGTATCGTTTATCTTCTTATTTATCTCCTGTTCCTTGAAAGTCACGCACTGTTTGATCGAAGTCGAGATCTCCTTATGTGTTGCATTGCCGTGCGTCTTGACCACAAGTCCCTTAAGTCCCAAAAGAGGAGCTCCGCCGTATTCCGTGGCATCAAACCGCTTAAGTGTCTTCTTGAGCGTGGGTTTTACAAGAAGGTATGCCAGCTTCGTTGCAAGCGAAGATGAAAAGGTCTCCTTAAGAGCACCTATCATGGTGGATCCTACACCTTCATACATCTTGAGCGCAACATTTCCGGCAAAAGCCTCGCACACCACCACATCAGCGGTACCCTTGGGTATCTCCCTCGCCTCAACACTTCCTATAAAATTGATATCCGGACAGTTCTTCAACAGCGGATAAGTCTCCTTGACAAGCATATTGCCCTTTTCTTCTTCCGCTCCTATATTTAAAAGACCGACCTTTGGATTATGTACTCCGAGAACATGCTCCATATATATCGATCCCATCTTGGCAAACTGAACAAGGTGTGATGCCCTTGCATCCACATTTGCTCCGCAGTCTATCAGCAGGGATATACCGTTGTCCGTAGGAAAAACAGGTGCGAGCGGCGGACGTTCCACACCCTTGATCCTGCCGACGATCACCTGACCGCCCACAAGGATGGCTCCGGAACTGCCGGCCGAAACGAACGCATCACAGACTCCGTCCTTGACAAGGTTAAGTCCCTTTACAATGGAGCTGTCCTTCTTCTTTCTTATAGCCATGACAGGCGGTTCTCCGGTCTCTATGACCTCGGATGCATCGACAATGTCCACACGGTCTTCAGGGTACTGATACTTCTTGAGTTCCTGTTCGATCACATCCTTGTTTCCGCACAGGAATACCTTGATCCCATCCTGTGATGTGACCGCTTCGATAGCTCCCTTCACCGGTTCTGCCGGAGCATTATCCCCGCCCATGATATCCACAGCAACATTTACCATGATATATACCTCGTATCCTTACATCTACAAGTCCATTGTTAACTATACATAAGATTCATGCAAAAATCAAGACAATAAAAAGCTCCGGAAGTGACACTCCCGAAGCTTTATTTCCTACACATTCAAGATCAGTCCTGAGGGATGATCTCCTTCTTGTTGTATGATCCGCAGGCCTTGCAAACCCTGTGAGGTACCATAAGTTCGCCGCACTTGCTGCACTTAACGAGTGCAGGAGCGCTCATCTTCCAGTTAGCCCTTCTCTGATCCCTGTGACCCTTGGATGATTTATTTTTGGGACAAATCGACATCGTTACACCTCCTTATTACCGATTCTCTATGTTACAAACGCTACTCTGTAACGATTTGTTCATACCACACTTGAATGATTATACATACCCATTCCTTGTTTGTCAACGTATTTTATGAAATATTATATCATGCGTTCTCAGGATATCTGCGCCTGTACTGCCGTAAGAGCTACGACTCCGACTATATCATCAGCCGTACATCCTCTCGACAGATCGTTCACCGGCCGTGAAAGCCCCTGCAGCATCGGTCCGTAGGCCTGTGCCTTTGCCAGTCTCTCAACCAGCTTATATCCTATATTGCCGGCATCAAGGTTCGGGAAGATGAGCACGTTCGCATGTCCTGCTATATCGCTGCCCGGTGCCTTGACAGCTGCGACCTGCGGTACGATAGCCGCGTCGGTCTGGAGTTCCCCGTCTATATTAAGGTACGGATATTTATCCTTTGCTATCTCGGTCGCCCTCACAACCTTATCCACCAGTTCGTGCTTGGCACTTCCCTTTGTGGAATGTGACAGCATTGCGATTATGGGTTTTCCGCCGATAAGATTTGTGAAGCTCTTGGCCGAAGAATTTGCGATAGCCGCAAGTTCTTCCGAATTAGGGTCCTGATTAAGCCCGCAGTCCGCAAACAGGAAGGTTCCGTTCTCACCGAAGATGCAGTCCGGCACATCAAGTATGAAGAATCCCGATACGAGCTCAACACCCGGCGCCGTCTTAAGTACCTGGAGCGACGGTCTGAGTACATCGGCCGTGGCGTGGCATGCACCTGCCACCATTCCGTCCGCATCCTTCATCTTCACCATCATCACACCCCACATGAGATAGTCACTGAGAAGCCTCTCTCTTGCCTTCTCTGGTGTCATGCCCTTATTCTTCCTCAGTTCGTAAAGCGTATCCGCATACAGTTCGAATTTATCCGACGTCTCGGGATCCACAACGGATATCCTTGACAGATCCAGTTCAAGCCAGTTGGCTCCCTCCATGATCTTCTCTTCCTTACCGACCATTATGATATCCGCGATATTCTCCTTCAATATCTTATGTGCCGCGATAAGAGTACGCCTGTCATTGCTCTCAGGCATTACTATCTTCTTTACGTCCTGTCTTGCCCTGTCCTTTATCCTGTCTATAAATGCCATGAATGAAACACCTTCCTTCCCCGGTTTATGTCTTAGATTTTATTACAAAATGTCCCTGCTTACAAGCACCCCGTACTGCATTGTATCATCATATCCGTATTGAAAAACCTTCTACATCAATCCCTGAATGAATACTATTAAAATAAGGACGGGCAGAACAAAACGAAAATAATTCTTAAGCTTACCCGGCATCCTGATCCCTTTTCCGGTATTTGCCTCTTCTATATATCCGTCAAAACCCCAGCCCGATCTGAACGTACAGAACAGAACGAAAACAAGGGATCCGAGTGGCAGCAGGAAATTGCTCACTATGAAGTCCTCGGTATCAAGCACATCCCTTCCGCCTATGATATGCAGATCGCTCCATACATTATAGCCAAGGACACACGGAAGACTCGCTATCAGCATAAATACGACATTTATTATTATGGCTTTCTTCCTTGTAACACCCATATCATCCGTCATATAAGCTATAAGGTTCTCAAATACCGCCGTCACCGTCGAAAAGCTTGCAAATGTCATGAAGATAAAGAAGAGGGTTCCCCATACGCGTCCTCCCTTCATGTTCATGAAGATCCGGGGAAGCGTTACGAATATGAGCGAAGGTCCCTGGTCCGGCTCCACACCGAAAGAAAAGCATGCCGGGAAAATGATAAGACCTGCAACTATGGCTACAAAAGTATCAAGTGCGCATACTCTTATCGCCTCGCCCGTAAGCGAATTATCCTTCTTCATATAGCTTCCGAAGATTTCCAGCGCACCTATACCCAGACTCAATGTAAAAAATGCCTGGTTCATTGCCGCCGTCATTACCTTGCCGATCCCTGCCTCCCTTGCCTTTGCAGAATCAGGGTACAGATAGAATTTTACACCCGCACCCGCGCCTTCAAGCGTAAGGCTCTTCACAGCAAGTATCAGGATAAGCAGCAAAAGTCCGGTCATCATGAACTTGTTGGCTCTCTCAAGCCCCTTGTCCACTCCGAAGGACAATACCGCAAATCCCACAATGACCGTTATGGCCATAAATATTCCCATTTCGGCGGGATTTCCGAGCATTTCCGTAAACACTGCTCCGACGCTGTCCGTCTCGATCCCCTCAAAACGTCCTGTCAGGAATTTGTAGAAATAATCAAGCATCCAGCCCGATACCGTAGTATAGTACATCATCAGCAGATAACATCCTCCGATGCAGAACCATCCGAAAATGTGCCATTTGCTCCCCGGTTTTTCAAGCTTTCTCAATCCCTCGATGACACTCTCGCCGCTCGCACGTCCGACGGCAAATTCCATCGTCATAACAGGTATCCCCATCAGTATAAGAAACAGCAGATAAAAAAGCACAAATACCGCGCCTCCGTTTGCCCCCGTAACATAAGGGAATTTCCATACATTTCCTATTCCCACCGCGCATCCTGAACTTACCAGGATAAAGCCTAACCTGCTGGCAAAGGCTCCCCGTTTCTCTTCCATTTTTATCTCCTCCGTTCATCATTGGATAATATAGTAAATAAAATACCACAAAATCTCTTATTTCCATACCTTTTTTTTGGTTTTTAATATATAATGAAATGATAAAACACCCCATGGAGTATGAAATGCCGACCAGGATAATATTTGTAACAGTATATATCATCGCGATAATCGGCCTCTTTTTTGTAATAAAGAGCCTTAATAAGATCCACGAGGAATACGGATTTATATTGAAGCGCGCCATGATCGCAGCCATCGTAGCGGTCATCGCGAACATTCTCATCGCCGTATCTCCAAACGGATCATATGCCGAGCTTGCATACTGCTTCTACTTTGCTTCGGTCGACTGGACCATATACTTCCTTATGGGCTTTTGCCTGTCTTATACAGAGCACCGGACCATAAAGTCCAAGATCGCATTACCCGGAGCTGTCCTTATGATGATCGACTCGATCCTCATCATGCTGAATCCTTTTTTGGGGCGCAGTTTCTATATATATACGAATACCAATATACCCGGTACCGTATTTTATCAGACCGGTTTTTATCCTTTATACTATGTACATCTTGCAGTCGACTATATAACGCTCCTGCTGGCACTTGTTTTCATTATCTACCGTATCTTCAAAAGCTACAGCCTGTACCGTATCAAATATGTGATGATCCTGTCCGTGCTGCTTTTTGTCGTCGCACTTAACCTCATCTACATGGCGCTCTCCCTTGTACTTGATGCCTCGGTCGTATTCTATGCCGTCGCGGGTGGACTGATATGCTTCTCGATACGCACCTTTGTCCCCAGCAATCTTCTGATAACCTCAATAAGACGGGCAGTAGACGATATAAGCGAAGGCATGATCATATTTGATATAAGCAACAACTGCATCTATGCCAACACTTTTTCCAAGACAAATTTCGGGATAGATGATCTTCGTTCATACAATATGGACTGTGAACCCATAGCAGCCGTCATGCAGAAAGTAAATGACAGGATCGACCCGACAGACGAGACTGATTATGTTAAGAACATAACTGAGAACGGAAAGGACATCACAAAATACTTCTATGTCAAATATAATCCTTTAAAAGACAGGCACGGAAGACTTATCGGCTCCTACTTTCTTATACGTGACACCACCGAGGAAGTGTTCTACTTAAATGAGATCAAGGAAGCCAGGATGAATGCCGACAGGGCAAACAAGGCAAAAAGCACCTTCCTTGCCAATATGTCTCATGAGATACGTACACCCCTTAATTCGATACTCGGGATGAATGAGCTCATAATCCGCGAAACGGATGACGAAAGGATCCGCGAGTATGCAGGGAATATAATGGAGGCCGGCGAAGTACTGCTGAACCTCATAAATGATGTACTTGATTTTTCCAAGATCGAAGCAGGCAAGACGGAAGTGAATCCCCACGAATACGAACCCTATAAGCTCCTTAGGGACTGCTATTACTTCTTCCAGAAGGCCGCGCAGGAGAAGGATCTGTACATACACATAACCTGCGATGAGACTCTGCCCATCAAGCTTACGGGCGATTCCAAACTTATAGGGCAGGTTATTTCAAACATTGTCTCAAACGCCGTAAAATATACCAAAGAAGGCGGCATCACACTTGATATGACATATGATAAGATCAGCAGGGACAACATCGATCTTATCGTTGATATATCCGATACCGGTATCGGGATAGCCGAGGAGGAAATACCGCATCTCTTTGATTCTTTCAAGCGTGTAAACGAGATTGAAAATGCATCCATAGAAGGTACCGGACTCGGCCTTGCGATCACAAAGGAATTGCTGCATCTTATGAACGGTGATATCCGTGTCAAGAGCACTCCCGGTGAGGGCAGCCGGTTTACCGTGACAATACCGCAGACCGTCTCCGACTACACCGCCATCGGACCTTTGGCCAATCCCAGGAAGATATCCGTTCCCGTTCATAAGGAAAGCTTTACCGCACCGGATGCAAAAGTTCTTATAGTAGATGATGTGCGTGTCAATCTCATGGTCGCCGAAGGGCTCTTAAAGCCTACCCTTATACAGACAAAAAAGGCAATGAGCGGCGATGAAGCCATTGAACTTTGTAATAAGGAAAAATACGATGTGATACTGCTTGATCATCGCATGCCCGTAAAGGACGGCCTTGAAACCTTCCGTGAAATATCATCTTCGGGCCTTAATACGGACACACCCGTGATAATGCTTACCGCAAATGCGATAAACGGCATGGAAGAAGAATATCTGAGTCTCGGATTCTGCGATTATCTTACAAAACCTGTTAAGGCCGATGAACTCGAAGCTGCTCTCCTGCGTCACCTGCCGCAGGACAAGATATGCCGGTAATATCGGGAAGAAGGTAGGAATTTCATGAAGGTCACGGCAATAATCGCGGAATACAATCCCATCCATAACGGTCATATAAAACATATCGAAACTGCCAGACTTAAGACCGGAGCCGACTATATCATAGCCGTAATGTCCGGTGACTATGTGCAGAGGGGCGCTCCTGCCGTCATTTCCAAATACGAACGTGCAAAAGCAGCTCTTATGGCCGGTGCGGATCTTGTTATCGAGTTACCTTTCTATTATTCCTGCTCGAGTCTTGAATATTTTGCAAAGGGTGCCGTATCGCTTATAGCAAAA
>JAFSZZ010000100.1 GCA_017458765.1 Lachnospiraceae bacterium
AACTATTCAGAACAGGCTCAAAATACTTCGTATTTTTCGCTGCTTTGGATTCATCCAATACATAAATTTATAAAATATGCCCCTTACAAGCAAGCTTGACGGTTCATATTTTAAAATTTATGTGCTGTTCTGAATAGTTACCAAATTATAAAACCTGCAGTCATAGGAATATACTACAACCGCAGGTCATCAGATATCATCAGTGAAACGGACAGAGTCCGGAACAGAGTATCTTCCGGGATAATACCTGTCCTAATGAACGATCACGGGAGTACCCACAGTTACCATATCATACAGCTGATATGCAATATCCGTAGGCAGATTTACGCATCCGTGTGAACCGTTGGACTTGTAAATGGTTCCTCCGAACTTCCTTCTCCATGATGCATCATGCAGTCCGCAGCTGTCGGATGTGAATTTCATCCATCTGTCCACCCAGACATCCCACGTATCACCCTTGAGCCTCTTCCCGGGCTTCTTCTCCATTATATAAAAAGCGCCGGTCGGTGTTGAACGCTTGTCCTTTAGCGTACCGGTCACACAAGGTGATGTAAGCATGGGAATGTTATTTACAAACATTGTCATGGTCTGATTGGTAATATCAACATCAACATATGTGCCGATCATCGGATTTAAAGGAAGAACGGTCTGAGCCGGTATGGATGAGGCACTTTGTACGGTACTAAGAGCCGTAACGGGAACTACAGCAGACTGATTACCGGCGGTATCAGATAATGTATTAGCGGTAGCTGCAGCCTTAGCCTGTGCTTTTGATAACTCTTCTGCCAATGCTGTGTTTCCGGTAGCTTTGGCATTCTGAAGGGCTATCTCTTTTTCTCTTGCAGCACACTCTGCAAGAGCATTCGGGTACATACCTTCCTTTACCCCTACGGTCATGTAATGGTTAAGCAGAGCCTTCTCATCACATCCTACGGTATTGGCTACATTTGGGTAACGCTGCGCATAATAGACAGCATCGAAATCAGGTGTTTCCGCCGCCAATATTCCCCCCGGATTGGCTACGGTAAAAAACATGGCAAACAGAACTGATACAATAATTTTTTTCATAATCATTTTCCCCTCTAATAAATGACCTTATGATTAAACCAACATAGAGCATCATACCATAAGAATCGCCAACACGCCACCTTTCGGAGCAAGTTTATTGGATTAGTCATTATAATGTTTTGGGGATTTCGTGCATTGCTGCGTGTTTTATATAGAGATTAACCTAAACCGGTTTATCATGGTGAATCTTTATCAGTACGGGTGTATTAATCAAGCTTCGTAAGATAAATGAGCTCTGTGTCGTTTCCGGTGAAAATATTATTAAGATCCTTCATGAAGTCAGCTATACCGGTTGTTTTCTGGAAGAGCTCCGGTTTAGTGCAGTATACTCTGCCTTCTTTAACCGCCTTAAAGTCCTTAAACAGGGCATTTTTCTTAACAAGTTCGCTTATTGAATGTATTTCGCCGGTGATCGTGCTGTTGTATATAAGTATATCCGCATTATAAGCGGAGGCGTAGAAATCCTCCGGCTGCATGTTCATCGAAGAAACAGCCGATGAATCGGATGAGCTGCCGGCGCTGTCTTCTGAACCAGACCTGTTCTCTTCATCCGGTGCTCCCGGTACGTATTCGCCGCCTGCGAGCTCTATCATGGTCGAGATATAATCACCGGGTTTACGCACGTTAACCAATCCGTTGGCCGTAATATGGAAAAAAGCGGTACTTACACCGGTGTTCTCCATATTCATTATCGGTTCAAGCATTTTAAGCTGTTTTTCATAATATTCACCGGCTTTTTCTTCTGTTCCGAATAAGATGCCGTACAGCTTAATCCATTCAAGTCTGCCGAGGGGATGTTCTTCATAGCTTGATGTTTCGACCAGAACGGGTATCCCCAGTTCTTCGAGCTTCTCCTTGACTTCGGGATTGTGATAGATCATTGTATTCTCAATAGCGAGATTACAGCCGCCGCTGAGAATAAGCTCATAATCCGGAGCCCGGTATTTACCGGCATAAAGCAGGTTACCTTCATTCATTGCCTCTTTCGCGGCTTCTATATACCAGTCTCCTGCTTTGGTGCCCGAATATTTAAGCATATCGAGGGCACCGCACTCACAGATAAGATCCATGGCTGAGGAGGATACAAGATAGGTTTTGTCAAGAGGCTGCTTTAATACTATAAGATCGTCCGGAATATCCTTCGGAACTTCGCTGCCTTCCGGAATAAGCAGACAGTCCCCGGAGCCGGCTATACTGATAAGTCTGTATTCTCCATAGCTGCTTACTGTGAACTGTCCGGCGTAATCAAGCTTAAGCTCACCGGTCTTATCATATTTGCCGATATGATCCGGACCGGGCATGGATGATCTTCCGGAAGCCTTTCCGTTTCCGGTGGAGGCGTTAGTGTTTTTGCTGATTTTCGTAGTGTTTTTATTGCTGTCATCCGTATTGTTTGTGGTTTTGCCGGCGGTACCTGACATATCGGAATGTACTTCTCCCCAGCTGATCGTATATTCAATCTCGTGAGGCGTACCCATGGCAAGGGTATCAGCTATTACACTGAGGGGCTCCTTCAGGCTGTTGACCGGAATGGTGAATGTAGAACTTCCACTCTGATTCTCATTATCATAGCGAATACCGTCCACTATCATATAGTCATAATTGGGACTGCTCCAAATTAATTCAGCCATCAGATCATCTCCGGATCCCGTTACTTTCACAGGAGACTGAATATAAGCCTTGCCGGAACCACCTTCCATAGTTATGTCAACCAGAAGATCTGAATCTGTGCTTTGGGCTTTGTTTTCGTCATTTTCGGTCGGAGTGTTTTCTGTATTTTGCTCCGGGTATCCGGAATTTGAGTCGGAGCTTACCCCATCCGGCCCGGATACATCTGACGGATTCAAAGTAACCTCCTGTGATGTACAGGAGGTTACCGATATCATGATCAGTGTAACGATCGAAAAAAATATACTTTTTTTGTGGTTAAATGAATTGGATCTGTTCATTTGATTTTCTCTTGCAGCCATTATCACAAGGCTGCCAATCCCTTATGGCATTTCAATATTTAATACGCTGCTTTATGCTGCCATGTTTGTACCATGCGGTATATTGCGGAATTAGCTGACTTTACTTTGTTTCCCGGTTCACTCTTCCTCAGGTAAAGATACTGAAACCTCATGATCATACCATACGCCCTTCTTTCCGATAATGGCAAGCTTGAAAGGTTCATCAAGAGAAGGTACGGGAATATCGAAACCGTTAACAGTCTCTTTGGTGCCGTCATCATATGTGATCTCATCTTCGGTTGGTTCAAGAAGCTTAGCACCATCTTTTGCTGCATCCTCGGCGGTTCCCGGGAAGATATTATAGATCCCGTCACCTGCAAGGGATACATGTATGGTCATTTTACCATCCTTAACAGTAAGGTCGCCCATGTCGTTAAGAGCTTCATTTACATGAAACATGGAGCTGTCTGTTGTGAACACGGCTTCATATGTTCCGTCCTCAAGTGATGCTGTAACGGATGCTTCCGATGATGCTTCTGCATCCTCTGCTTCATTCTCGCTTGTGGTCTTATCTGCGGTATCCTTATCATCAGCATCTTCTGCAGCATCTGCCGTCAGAGACTCTGAATCAAAGGCAGCCTGTGTATGTGATACATACAGCTCCTGAATACCTTCGATACGTCCGAGGCCTTCAATCTGGCATTCCACACTGTCGAAGCTGCCTGAAGCCTCAAACATGCTCTTCCATGAATCATCTTCATCGCCTGCCATATCATTGTTGGCGTGATCTCCGGCAACTACCATGAGAGGACGAAGTATAACCTTCTTATATCCGGCATCAGCCACCTTACCGATCACTACATCGCATGCCGTATCCTCGGGCTCACCTTCTACTGTACCTATAAACACATTCTTATAACCCAGATCCTCCATCTGTGTCTGCATCTGATCATAGGTAACCTTGGCGTTATGTGAGGTTCCGTGTCCCATCAGAACTATAGCTGCATTGTCCTGTGCGGCAGCTTCGATATCATCATAGCCTGCCACTTCAGCAGCTTTTGCTGCAACCAGACCTGCAACAGCCTTCTTGTCTTCATTTATCTCGGACGCATCCTTTCCGACTTCTCCGAGAAGCGGCTCTGCAACCTTTATTGATTCGAAACCGGACACATATTCATTTAATGCGTCTACCATTTCATTGTATTCAGCTCCGTGCATAAGATGTGTGGGCTGAACGACCAGATTCTTAACTCCGTTATCAACAGCACGGTCAAGTGCCTGCTTCATATTGTCTATTTTCTCGTTATCACGGGCAAGGACATGATTCATTATGATCTGGGACGTAAATGCACGTCTTACAGACCAGTCCGGATTAGCTGTGGCTATAGCTTTCTCGATACCGCCGATATCCTCGGCTCGGCTTTCGTTAAAGGATGTTCCGAAGCTGACAACAAGGATTTCATTCT
This sequence comes from Lachnospiraceae bacterium, assembly GCA_017458765.1. GTDB lineage: Bacteria > Bacillota > Clostridia > Lachnospirales > Lachnospiraceae > UBA2868. The sequence continues at coordinate 4,484 of JAFSZZ010000100.1, forward strand.
CGCCGATTTCATCCTGATTGAGAGGATCGTCGAGTGAAGCGTCGCCCGTATCACGTCCGAAGTAATCGGGATCTGCGAATTCTCCCTCTACCAGCTCTTTCTGTTCATCGGTAAGTGCATCCCAGGCCTCTTTGGCAGCCTTACATTTTTCCTCCGTATCTTCTGTCCATTCCTGAACATAGATGGCATCGATCAGTGCGGAAACATTATTGGCTGCCTCAAGATCGGTGGTTTCATCCGAAGCGTTGCCGGCGGGTTCTTCCACCTGTGATAAGGCTTCGTTAAGGCCCGGTGCGTTTACATTGACATTTACTTCGCCGCACCCCGCCAGCATTGCAGCAGCTACTGAAGCTGACAAGGTAATTCCCAACAGTTTCTTTTTCATGATAATTCCTCCTACTATATATATTACTGATCCGGGACAGGTAATGTCATAAGGGGTACCGCAAAACAGAGGATTCCTTATTATATTATCTGTTCTGAATAGTTACCTGAATAATTAAAAACTCATACCGCCCTTTCGGATCGGTATGAGTAATCATGCATCATAAATACAGGCCATCAATAATGACCTTCTAAGCGGTACGATCAATTACTCGTGATCAGGAATGACTTCCGTTACCCATAAACGGCAGGTCTCCTGGCTCATACATCATCACGTGACAGTCGGTCTTCCCGGATAAACCCAGTGACTCCGGCGGCAGATGTTAAACATCCAATAGATGAGTAATATATTGACTGAATCACTCAACGACCCAACAGATGCTTATGTTGCATATAAAACAATGCCAGGAAAGCTTTACTGTGTGGTATTTGACTATCTGCATAACCGGTATGGCTGACACACTCCGTACTTACAGTGACGAGTTCGCACAGGCCTTGCACCTGTTTCCCTTTTAACCCGAAAAGAGTTCTATGAAGCAGAATCCCATTTGGGGCACCGTTTATGATTATTTAGTTGTTTTATTAACCAAATAGAACTATACAATACGCTGTTTTTTGTGTCAAGTAGTGCTCATTTTACAGAGAAGACATAGTCATAGCTGTAGGTTCTGACACAAAGCCTGTTATCTGCAACCGCGAAATAGTCGGGACTCTTCTTTACTTTTACACGATCCATGGTCTTTCCGTTATATCGGTTTAGTACATAAATATAGTCGTTCTCCGCAGTAAAACCGTAACCTGTGATTATATTATCACCCCATATTACGAAATTACATGAATTGGATACAAGCGGATCGGAGATCCATATGACCTCACCTGAGGTTATGTCTATACAGATAAGATAGGCGTTTTCGGGACAGTCCTGTGCATAGGTTCTGTGGTACAGATTAAGATACAGATAATTATCCTCGATCTTACAGTAATGGATACCTCTGTCGACATAGTCTTTATTTTCATATCCGGGTTCATAAAGGAAATCACTCAGATCGACTGTATACATCAGGGAATAATTCTCTTTTTCATAGATATTAAGAACAGTCATGGTACCGTAGCCCTTATCCCCGGTCAGTTCATACCACCACCGGTCGTCCGAATAAATGGTACCGGGCTGCGTTGTTCCCGTTTCTTCAAACCATCTGTCGGTATCCGTTATTTCATTTTCTTTACAGCTTATTTCCTTAAGGGTTATGGGAGTGTACGAATGTCCCATATTGGCTTCAGCGCTCTGATACGGCTTATGGTGATCATTATAAATGCTATAATAAGGTCCTGATCTTCCGGAGTCGGAATTATCGGCAGGTTCCACGTCAGAGACATCACCGTAAGCTTCGTTATTATCGTTTGCCAAAGGATATTCCATGATGCCGAGGTCTGCGATGCTCTCCCATTTTGCAGGCTCTGCGTTCCTTATTTCGTCGGTAACGCCAAGAGCGGCCTCATGATCCTCAACACGCTTCTTTATCTCATCCTGTTTATACCACTTAATGCCCTCTTTTTTGTATAATTCCTTAAATCTGCTGTCGGGTTCGACATCTCTCTCCTTTTCATCAAGGAAACAGTAGATGTTCTTGCTGTAATACTTGTCATAGGTGGCTTCATGATCATCATTTTCATCATAGATATATTCGTCAAAGTTGTATATGTACACCATATAGCCGCCGGGTTCGAACTCATCATCCGGATAATCGTCTCTTTTATCCCCGTTCTTCATATAATACTTGGGAACCTTCGGCGTCTTTAGCCCCATATACTGTTCGAAATTATACAGAAAGACTCTCTTACCATCTTCATTAAAGAAATAATGATCGTTAACCCATAATACAGCCCCGCCGGAACCGCCGTTAATAACATAACCCAGTCTGTTGAGATCCATAACACTGCGGTATCCCCACTCGTCACTGCCGATAAGATGAACTTCACCATCATTGTAATTAAAGAAATATACCCGGTTGCAATCAGTGTTTAACATATATGTGAGCTGTACGGCCATCTCGGGGATGCCGTCATTCCCGCAGTCTATATAGGTATACTGAGCATCTGTAAGGCTGATATTCTCTTCTCCGATATATGCAGCTTCGTTTCGGATATACATATCGATGATCTCGGAAAATGAGTACCTGTTCCCTTCCCTAAAATATCTGTCTTCGGAAATGTCGGAGACAGTAAGCTCCTTATCTGCCAGAAAGTCCATATATGCGTCTTTGATCTGCTCCTCATCGGCCTTATCTGTTTTCTTCACTTTATCCTTAAAATCTGAAAGTAAACTGTCCGTGTTTTCGTCAGTATCTGTCATGGCGGATGAATCTTCACCGGAAGCGGATCTGCTGCCGTCAGACCAGGAAACCATATCGGAGTCCTCCTCCTTTGCAGCAGCGGTTGAAGGTGATTCTTCATCTTTATTTTTTCCACAGCCTGCTACAGAGAAGAGCAGGATAAAACAGGACGATATCAGGATTGTTCTTATTAATGTGCTTTTCATTTGGAATCCCTTTAAAAGATATAATGAACGGATTTAATTTGTTATTGTAATGATAGAACACTGTCGCTGAATGAGTTATGATGAATGCCGCTCATTTCCCATCCTTAAGCAGGCTTTCATGATATTCGGTGAGCTTCGCTTTCTCGCTGTCGGGAAGCTCAGGGAAGCTGGGGTCTATATCTTCAAGAGCCTTAAGGATGATAGCGGATACAAGATATCTCGTATACCACTTATCGTCTGCAGGCAGAACATACCACGGACAGTCCTCGGTGGCGGTTTCATTGATGGCCTGCTCGTAAACATCCTGATAATCCTTCCACAGCTTACGCTCACTTAAGTCAGAGGATGAGAACTTCCAGTTCTTGTCCGGATTCTCAAGACGCTCGAGGAAGCGCTTCTTCTGCTCGCTCTTGGAAACATTGAGGAAGATCTTGACAATACGGTAACTGTTATCAAAAAGATATTCCTCGTAATTCCTTATATGCCTGTAGCGTTTTTTGAAGAAATCCTTCGAATCAAGCTTCGTTATCCTGTCAGCCATCTTATAGCTCTTGTTAAGCTCATGAACCTTAACTACAAGAACATCCTCGTAATATGAGCGGTTAAACAGTCCGATCTTACCTCTTTCGGGAAGGCGTCTGTTGATCCTCCAGAGGAAATCGTGAGCCAGCTCCTCGGAATTAGGCTGCTTGAAGCTGACAACATCTATACCCTGCGGATTGATCCCGCTCATGACATGCTTGACGGCACCGTCCTTGCCTGCAGCGTCCATGGCCTGAAGGACGATAATAAGTCCTTCCTTGCCTTCTGCATACAGCTTCTCCTGAAGAAGAGCTATTTTCTTGATATTATCTGCCTGTTTAAGCTTGATGTCTTCCTTTACTACATCGTCCCTTTTACTGTCAGTATTAAAATCACTGAGCTTGACCTTCTTAGATCCGTCTACCTTGTACTTACCAAGTCCCATAGAAATTTCCTCCTTATATTAGCCTGTTATGAACAGTCATATTAACCAACCTTAATAACCCTTCATCCCATGGTACTAATGTATCACAGAATGAAGGGTTTATCAAACTTCGCCATGTGGGGAACCGGAGAACCGTCCCCCGGTCCCTTCCCTTAATTAAGAAGTATCACCATGCGGGCGGTTTCAACCAGCGAGGTACTGTTGTCCATTGCGGTTTTCTGGAGATATCTGTGAGCCTCGGGCTCTGTCATGCCCTTGGTCTTAATAAGGATCTCCTTGGCTTTATCTATATATTTCCGATCCTCCCTGTCGCGGGAATGCTTCATCACTCGTCCGTCGGAAGGGTGTCTGAAATATTTCGAGGCTTCATTGTCAATAGCCCGTATAAGCTCGGACATCTTAAGAGGAAGCTGCAGCCTGACTGCCGTCTCGGGGTACTCTACATTCATAATATTCCGGGACAATATAATGAGCCTGAAATACCTGGGTATGCAGTCGTTTAATTCAATAAAGCTCATGTCATTAAGACGGCTGCCGCAGATGATCACACCGTTATCCAGCCTGCAGCTTTCATTAAGCGCATCTGCCGCAAGAGAGCAGACAAGATCGGGCCGGTAGCCATGCTTGTTCAGCAACCCGCCTATTTTGCGCGCTTCTTCAATTGTCGGCATTACAACAATGATACTGCTCATTTATTAACCTCGGATAATTCAGTCTTATATCAGAATTTATACAGATAATTAAGGATCTCCCAGTCCGATACATCCCTCATGTAACGGTTCCATTCATTAAGCTTGCATTCAGTATAAATACGGGCAAAATCATCTCCCACCACCTCGTTAATGAACGGATCGCTTCCGGCACAGATCACGGCTTCCTTCAGGTTCTCCGGCATACCTTTTACATTTATAAGGGGAAGGCGCATAGGGATATTGGCCCCGTTTCCTTCCTCTATTCCTTCAAGACCGGCAGAGATACACAGAGCCAGTGCCAGGTAGGGATTGGCCGCGGAGTCCGGGAAGCGCAGCTCGACAGCAGGCTCGAACAGACCCTCGCGTATACGCATGTAGGTAGTGCCTATGTCGTAGTCTGAGGTGGTCTTGGCTTCGTCGAGTGCCGCAAGTATCCTTTTATATGAGTTGACTGTCGGGTTGGTATAGGCACAAAGGGCTGTGGAGTGTTTAAGTATACCGTTTATAAAGTCCCTTGTTATATCGTTTATTTTGCCCTTGTTTCCGTCCATAATGTTCACATCATCCTTAAAGACGGTGAAATTAAGATGCATTCCCGAGCCGGCTTCACCTGACTTGGGCTTGGGCATGAAGGTTGCATACAGTCCGAACCGCTTGGCGATCGAGCGTACCGCGAACCGGAAGGTCATTATCGCGTCTGCTGCCTGAAGCGTACCGGCTTCCGTGAAATCGATCTCATGCTGCGCAGGTGCCTTCTCATGATAGGATGATTCGATCTCGAAGCCCATCTGTTCAAGCAGAAGTACCATTTCCCTTCTCGCATCTTCGCCGAAATCAACAGGACCAACGTCCATCATCCCCGCTTCCTCATGAGTTATGGTAGTAGGCATTCCTGCCTCATCCTGATGGAAGAGGAAGAACTCGCATTCAGGACGGATCATGAAGGTATACCCTTTGGCAGCTGCCCTGTCTATTACCTGCTTAAGGATGGTACGAGGGCTCATTTCATACAGGGTCCCGTCAGGATAGCATACGTCGCACATGAACTTGGCTACCTTACCCTGCTGAGGACGCCACGGAAGAATGGTGAAGGTGTCATAGTCCGGTTCGAGCACCAGCTCACCCTCATAACCGCCCGGAGCGTTATCAAACAGGACGCTGCCGTCAATACGGTATTTATCCACCAGTATCTTGCTGAGCTGTCCGCTTGTTACGGCAACGTTCTTGAGGTTTCCGAACATATCCGTGAACTGCAGACGGATGAACTCTACACCCTCCTCCTGAATTTTATTCATAATATCCTTTGCTGTTGTCATGATCCTCATACCTCCTGGTTTACATAACAAAATTAATAAAAAAACGGCGCTCCGAAATGATCCGAAACGCCTTTGTTTCTCGCTGTTAGACTTATAAATCATAAACTAAGTTAAGCCCGTGTGTCAAGTGATTTGCAAGGTATTAATACAGAGGAAGTGGTCTTCTCTCAATATAACGGCCTTCTTCAGGGTCCCATTCCTCATGGATAAGCACTCCGTACAGACCTGCCCTGTCACGCTTAAGCGGGGCCTTTTCGAAATACTTACAGGCAGTATTATCCTTAGTGCTCTTAGGATCTGATGAACCCATTCTCTGTGGGGCACATACTTTATCATCCTGATAATGTGCTGTTTCGCAGTGTATACAGTCTGTACATTTATGTATCACTGGTTCCCTTAGAATATCTTGCATATGTGAACAGTCCTTATTCTCACAGCAGTAATCGGAATGCTTCTTACCATATCCGCTTATATCTGCGCGTATTTAAAGTCGCTTCTATTACAATGCATTCTTCATGCTCTGAACGTATTCAAATACCCGTTCCGGTGCTCCGTCCTTCCCCTGTGCAATAAGCTTGATTATTGCAGAACCTACTATTGCGCCGTCTGAAATGGCTGCCATTTTGGCCGCCTGCTCAGGAGTAGAGATTCCGAAGCCTATGGCACACGGAATATCGGTATTTTCCCTTACTACTCTGATGATGGAATCAAGATCCGTGGTTATCTCGCTTCTTGTGCCCGTTACGCCGAGGCTTGATACGATATAGAGAAAGCCCTCAGCCTCTTTAGCGATCATTGCTATCCTGTTCTCGGATGTGGGTGCGATAAGCGATATCAGATCCACACCATACTTATGACAGTCAGGCAGGAATTCCTCCTTTTCCTCATAGGGAAGATCCGGTAATATGATACCATCAATCCCCATTTCTTTGCAAGCTGACAGGAACTTATCCTGACCGTATGAGAATACTACATTGGCATAGGTCATGAAGACCATGGGGATATCGGTCTTGCTGCGAAGCTCCTTTACCAGATCAAACACCTTATCGGTAGTTACGCCGCCCTTTAACGCCCTTTCATTGGCCTCCTGGATCACCGGTCCTTCGGCAGTCGGATCTGAAAAGGGGATACCAAGTTCAATAAGGTCCGCTCCGGCTCTGACCATTTCAAGTACACAGTTCTTTGTCGTTTCAAGATCGGGATCACCGCAGGTGATAAATGGAATGAATGCTTTACCGTTTTCGAATGCTTTATGTATATTGCTCATTTGTCTGCTCCTTATTATTGTTCCCGTTTTAATACGGATGATACCATCTGTTTACGTGCTGTTCAAAGCGCTGTTTAACGAATGGCTTTGAACTCTTGAATTTATCAGACGGATTGGTGTGCGGTGATCAGGCTATTCGGATAAATCCTCACCCCTGTATCTTGCGATGGCGGCGCAGTCCTTGTCGCCGCGTCCCGAAAGGGTTATGACGATTATCTTATCCTTCCCCATGGAAGGCGCTATCTGTCTTGCGTACGCAACAGCATGCGCCGATTCTATCGCAGGTATTATTCCCTCTGTTTTTGCCAGATATTCGAATGCCCGGACGGCTTCCTCATCCGTAACCGGAACATACTCCGCACGACCGATGTCGTGAAGGTATGCGTGCTCAGGTCCGATTCCTGGGTAATCAAGTCCGGCGGATATGGAATATACCGGTGCTATCTGCCCGAATTCATCCTGACAGAAATAGGATTTCATTCCATGGAAGATTCCTTCCCTTCCCGTTGCGATGGTTGCGGCTGTTTCAGGGGTATCAACGCCCCTGCCTGCGGCTTCGCAGCCTATCAGGCGTACGTTCTTATCCTCTATGAAATGGTAGAAGCTTCCGATCGCGTTGGAACCTCCGCCGACACAGGCAAGAACCGCATCGGGAAGACGACCTTCCTTTTCCATAAGCTGTGATTTGATCTCTGAAGAAATAACCGCCTGGAAATCCCTTACTATTGTCGGGAAGGGATGAGGTCCCATGACAGAACCCAGGCAGTAATGGGTATCGGATATTCTTTTGGTCCACTCTCTCGTGGCTTCCGATACTGCATCCTTAAGAGTAGCGGTACCTGTCTTTACCGGAATGACCTCAGCTCCGAGAAGGCGCATCCTGTATACGTTAAGAGCCTGCCGCTTCGTATCCTCTTCACCCATGAAAACAACACATTCCATTCCCATAAGAGCGGCTGCTGTGGCTGTTGCGACACCGTGCTGTCCGGCACCTGTCTCCGCAATGAGTCTTGTCTTGCCCATCTTCTTTGCAAGCAGTGCCTGTCCGAGAACGTTGTTTATCTTATGAGCACCTGTATGGTTAAGATCCTCTCTCTTAAGGTATATCTTCGCCCCTCCGAGATCCTCTGTCATCTTCTTTGCGTAGTAAAGTCTCGACGGACGGCCTGCGTAGTCGTTGAACAGTTCGTTAAGCTCTCTCTTGAAATCAGCATCATCCTTGAACCTGTTATAGGCCTCTTCCAGCTCTATAACGGCATTCATAAGTGTTTCGGGCATATACTGTCCGCCGTGTATTCCGAATCTTCCCTTGGGATTGGTCATTTTGTTGCTCCTCTCTTAATCTGCTGCTTTTATTTACTCTCTGCTTTCCACTGATGTAATCTGTCTGTAACTATTCAGAAATCCGTTCGCAAAGTCGTGCTTACGCAATAAAACCCCGGACTGTATCGCAGAACTCTCTCATCTTTATTGGATCCTTCACCCTGTCCGTTTCTATACCGGAGCTTACGTCCACGGCAAACGGGTGCAGCCTGTTGACCGCTTCTTCCACATTGGCAGGGTTAAGTCCTCCTGCCAGGAAATATGGTCTGTCATATCCGCTTAGCAGCTCCCAGTCAAATACTGCCCCGTCGCCTGCACCTGCATCAAGCAGGATATGATCTGCGCTGCAATCCCGGGTTTTTAGAAGATCCTCCCCGGCTTTTATCCTGAAAGCCTTGATAACAGGCTTATCCGTCAGAGCTCTGAGCTTATGTATATAAGCCTCATCCTCATTTCCGTGAAGCTGTGCAAGTTCTATTATGCCTTTATTAAGAAGCTCAGCCACACGGGCAGGTGTTTCATCCACGAATACACCGACCGTTTTAACAGAAGGGTCAAGCTGCTTCTTAAGCATTGCCGCCGTTTCATCCTCCACATATCTTCTGCTTGCCGGTGCGAAGACTAAGCCGATGTAATCGGGTTTTATAAGATTTATAACCTCTATGTCCTTCTGACGTGTGATCCCGCAGAGTTTAATGCGTGTCATGAATTCACCTCATATATTTAAATGGTAAGGATCTGATACAAAACAGTTCTATGAGAAGAAACCGGGATCTTTTCAACATCTGCGAAGTGCGGCGAGCATCTGTGTCTTATCTTCGGCACGCATAAGCGCTTCTCCGACAAGCACGGCATCTGCACCGGCCTCCTTCATACGGCGTACATCCTCTGCATCTCTCACTCCGCTCTCGGAAACAAACAGGATACCGTCCGGTACATGCTCCCTGAGTCCTCCGGCTAAAGTTATGTCAACCGAGAAATCCTTAAGATTACGGTTATTTACACCTATTATCCCGGCTCCTGCCTTAACAGCGGTATCTATCTCGGCTTCGTCATGGCATTCAACAAGCGCGGACAGTCCCAGTTCATCACAGATACCGATGTATTCTTCAATCTGAGCGGCGCTTAAGATGGAAACGATCAGCAGAACAGCCGAAGCTCCGAGAAGCTTTGCTTCATAGATCATGTATTCATCAACTGTAAAATCCTTTCTGAGTACAGGGATACTTACGGCTTCTGCTATTTCCTTAAGATATTTATCCGAGCCGAGAAACCACCTGGGCTCTGTCAGCACCGAAATGGCATCCGCTCCTGCCGCCTCATAGGCTTTCGCAATATCAAGATAGGGGAAATCCCCGGCTATTATGCCCTTGGAGGGAGATGCCTTCTTGCATTCGCAGATAAAGGATATACCATCCTTCGAAAGAGCTTTCCCGAAGGCAAAATCACCTTTGGGGAGTGCCAGGGCTGCTTTACGTACATCTTCAGCCGGATGGGATTTCTTATTCTCTTCGACTCTGATACCGGCATAGGCTGCCAGTTCATCCAATATATTCATACTTAATTCCTTTGCGCTGTCATGTTTTAACATTATTGGGCTATTCTGAATAATTAAACGTCGTTACTTACCGCGATAATCTTATCAAGCGTTGCCCTGGCTTTTCCGGAATCTATTATTTCGGCAGCCAGAGTCACTCCGTCCTTTATACTGTCTGCTTTGCCGCCGATATAGAGAGCAGCTCCGGCATTGAGGAGCACGGCATTTCTCTTATGTCCCTTGACACCATTAAGAATATCGAGCGTTATCTGAGCGTTTTCCTTCGGTGTTCCACCCTTAAGCTCGCTCTTGTCACAGCGCTCCATTCCGAAATCCTCCGGCTTAATGGTGAATGTCCTGTACCAGCCGTCCTTGATCTCGCTTATTCTCGTGGGTGCTGAGAGGGATATTTCATCGAGCTTATCCATTCCGTATACAACCATGCCTCTTTTAACCCCAAGGCTTACGAGAACCTGTGCCAGAGGCTCAACAAGATAATCATCATACACTCCGAGAAGCTGCATTGTGGGCGATGCGGGATTGGTAAGGGGACCGAGGATATTGAACACAGTCCTGAAGCCCAGCTCTCTTCTTATGGCACCTACATATTTCATAGACGTATGGTATTTCTGCGCAAAGAAGAAGCACATACCTGCCTCTTTAAGCAGCCTTACACACATTTCGGGACTCTGGTCTATGTTGACGCCGAGCGCCTCCAGACAGTCTGCGGTTCCGCATAAAGATGAAGCTGCCCTGTTTCCGTGCTTTGCCACCTTGATACCGCCTGCAGCACAGATTATCGCTGTCGTGGTTGAGATGTTGAAGCTTCCTGCGTTGTCGCCTCCCGTACCTACTATCTCAAGAACATCCATGCCCGTATCTACCTTTGTCGCATGGTCTCTCATTGCTGCCGCACAGCCTGCTATTTCATCTGTTGTTTCGGCCCTTGCACTCTTTGTTGACAGGGCCGCAAGAAAGGCAGCATTCTGTGTGGGAGTCGTCTCACCGCTCATTATCTCGTTCATGACGGTATACGCTTCCTGATAGGTCAGGTCCTCTTTGTTTACGATTTTTACGATTGCTTCCTTGATCATGGTCTCACCTCCAAAAAGTTTTTGATCATCGTTCTGCCTTCCGGCGTCATTATGGATTCGGGATGGAACTGCACCCCGAATACCGGGTATTCTTTATGCATAACAGCCATTATTTCACCGCTTTCCGTCTTGGCGGTCACCTTAAGCTCATCCGGCATCGTCTCCGGATCGGCTGCGAGCGAATGGTATCTTGCTACCGGGGTTTTGGCCTGACAGCCCTTAAACAGGGGACAGTCCGTATCAACCGTAGCCACCGACTGTTTGCCATGCATGAGCCGTGAAGCGTAGGTGATATCGGCTCCGTAAGCCGCGCATATAGCCTGATGTCCGAGGCACACGCCCAGTATGGGGATTTCGCCGCCCAGTTCCTTTACCACTTCGATAATATTCCCCGCATCCTTGGGTCTACCGGGTCCCGGCGATATTATGATGTGCTCCGGTTTAAGCTTACGAAGCTCATCTATTGATTTTTCATCATTTCTTATTACTGTGATATCAGGGCTGAGCTCACCGAGATACTGGTACAGATTGTAGGAAAAGCTGTCATAATTGTCGATTAACAGGTTCATTTCTTATCTGCCTCCTTTTATGCTTAAGGGGTACCGCTTGCGGTATTCATTTTTCGTCACGAATGTTATAAGGCTTCAGATCACTTATGCCCGATCTGTTTTACAATAGCAGGTCATAAATCAGCGGCGTCTTCCTGTGCCAGTCTCAGTGCTGTAAGTGAGGCCTTGACCTTGTTCATGCATTCCTCGAATTCCTTATCGGGATCCGAATCAGCGACAATGCCTGCACCGCTTCTTACATACACGGTGTTTCCTTTCTTATATACAAGACGGATAGCGATGCAGGTGTCCATATTTCCGGTGAAATCAATATATCCTATCGCACCGCCGTATATGCCTCTTTGGTTCTTCTCAAGTTCTCCTATAAGCTGACAGGCTCTTATCTTCGGAGCTCCGGAAAGCGTACCTGCGGGAAGTACGGCTTCAACGGCATCGAGAGCATCCTTATCACTTCTTATCTGTCCACGTACCGTGGAGCCTATGTGCATTACGTGTGAGAAGTATTCAACACTTCTTAATTTCTCTACTTTAACCGTGCCGAATTCAGATATTTTGCCAAGATCGTTCCTTCCAAGATCCACAAGCATATTGTGTTCGGCAAGCTCCTTTTCGTCCTCAAGAAGTTCAGCCTCTAACCGTGCGTCCTCTTCCGCATTCTTTCCGCGGGGTCTGGTCCCCGCAAGAGGGAAGGTATGAAGTACGCCATCCTTAAGCTTTACCAGAGTCTCGGGAGAAGCACCTGCCACCTCTATATCAGTTCCGGAGAAATAGAACATATAGGGCGATGGATTAACGGTTCTTAACATCCTGTAGGTATCAAGCAGGCTTCCGTCGAAGGGTGCGCTTAATCTGTTGGAAAGGACTATCTGGAAGATATCACCCTCGCGGATGTAAGATTTTGCTTTCTCAACCATATCGCAGAACCTTTTCTTATCAAATAAGGGAGTCACCTTTCCGAGAAGACGTCCGTGGGTCTCAATAAGCTTGTCTCCTTTTTTGATCAGCTGCTCAAGACGTTTAAGCTCTTTTACCGCATCCTCATAACCGTTCTCACCGTCTGAAAGAAACATATTTACTATGAGTATGATCTTCTGACGGACATTATCGAAGGCTATCACCTTATCAAAAAGCATGAGGTCTACGTCATTGAAGCCACGTCTGTCTTTCGTGTGGTGTTTCCGTACCGAAGGCTCACTGTAACCAAGGTAATCATAGGAGAAATATCCCACAAGTCCGCCGGTGAAGGGAGGCAGTTCCTCAGAATGCGGGCTCCTGTAATTCTTAAGTACAGACCTGATATATTCTGAAGGATCGTCGGTTTCGATGATGTCATCTCCTGCCGTGAGCTTGCCGTCCGCGCAGGTGATGCACATCCCGGGTTCGAAGCCTAAGAATGTATATCTTCCCCATTTATCATCTGCTCTTGCCGATTCAAGGAGATATACATGCTCCGATGCGTTCTTTAATATCCTTAACGTCTCGATCGGAGTAGTAAAGTCAGAGAGTATTTCGGTGCTTATGGGAGCGATGTCATATTTACCTGTTTTTGCAAGTTCTTTTATTTTCTCATAGGTTGGTGTGATCCTCATGGCCTGCTTCCTTTCATGGTTGTGTTGTATTGAAATAAAAAATCCCTGATAAATACAGAATACTCTGTATTTATCAAGGACGAATTATCTACTCTATCCGCGGTGCCACCTTGATTCATGGTATGACCCATGCACTTGCAGGATACCTTCATATCCCCGGCAATTAACGTATGCCTGACGTCACGGATACTCGGTATCAGCCTTTCCCCATGCCCTCAGCGGCCCATATAAGAGAACCTTCCTGTCTGATCGCTCTGTTCTCACGTATCCCTCTTACCATCCGGCTTCCACCGTCCCGGACTCGCTTGACTGATTATGTCGGCGATAAGATACTTTTTCTTCCGCTTCATCGGTTTATTATATTAAATTAATTGTACTTTAACCTTAATCGGATGTATTGTCAATACCCTTTATATTTTTTTCTGCATGCGCAGTTCACAACCCTGTTGTATATCCGGTAATAATTCCTGCCACTCCGGATATGAGAATGATCATTACCGGACTTTTCTTACGGAAGGAAAGAATGATCATAACAGCAAAAATGATCACACTTATAATGGAGGATAATGTGCCCGGATGTTTATCATAAATGAATACTTCCATTCCAAGGGAAATAAGCGCTGCGGCAATCATGCCGACTACTGCCGGCTTTAGTCCTGCCATAACTCCTTGAATAATCCTGCTTTTTCTGTACCTGTTATATGCCCCTGCAATTATAAATATGATCAAAAATGAGGGGAGTACAACGCCAAGGGTTGCACATAATGCTCCCGGTATTCCTCCCGTTGTGCGCCCGATAAATGTAGCCATATTGACAGCCAATGGCCCAGGCGTACTCTCGCTGATCGCTATATAATTAATAATATCCTCCGCTTCAGCCCAACCGTGTGCGAGGACCTCTGATTTGATAAGTGGGATCATGGCGTATCCGCCGCCAAATGTAAAAAGGCCTATCTTAAAAAATGTCAGGAACAATTGCAGCCGGATCATATATCCCTCCCCATTCCTTATGACGGTTCTCAGCTTTCATAATCTGCTTTACACTACCTGATTGTATATACCAATCCGATAAGGGCGCAGCACAATATGACAATGATCGCATTTATATCGAATACAATAACTGCCACTGCCGAAGCACCCATTAGGAAATACGATAGTAAATCCTTTGAGCTTTTCATGAACATGGATACAAGAGCTTTGGCGATCAGCGCAAGCACTCCTGCCCTTATTCCCCAGAACGCATACCGTACGACTCTTAATTCCTTAAATTTCTCCCAAAAAAAAGATACAATGAGAATAATAATGAAGGATGGTAGCACTACTCCCGCAGTTGCGCACAGGGCTCCCGCAAATCCTTTTATCTTTTTTCCGATAAATGTGGCAGCATTAACTGCTATCGGACCCGGTGTTGATTCCGCTATGGCTATTATGTCCAGTAGCTCTTCCCCACTGAGCCATTTCTTATTCTCAACAGCTTCCTTTTCTATGAGTGGGATCATGGCATACCCACCGCCAAATGTAAAAAGCCCTATCTTAAAAAATGAAAGAAATAAATCCATCATTTTCTCTTATATCCCGTTACCATAGTCATCACAAAACAAAATACCGCTGCCCATGCGAAAAATCTATGCCACTTCATAAACGATGTCCTCTGATATATTCTTATCTATTCCGATATATTTGTAGCGCCCGCCCTCTGCATTTTCCCCATCATCCGCGTAATAATCTGCATATGCCGTATCCTGCATATAAGATATTCGCTTCCGGATTTATCTTAACAAAGGGCATTATGCAGGGTTTCCTCTGAAGGTCCAAGGTCTGACAGGAGCTTATGCTTTATGTGTCTTTGATGCGAATCATTAACGCATGACATCGCTGTTCCATTTCCTTGCTTATACCAGGTTTTTTTATTAAATCATTAAGTATTTGCAGGGCAAGTACATAGTCTTCAACATTGACAGCCTCGGCTGCGATGATATAATCAAGCGTTGTCCTGTCAATACCGCATATCGGGAAGGCTTCACTCTGTTTTGCTTTTATGAATCCTTCTATGGCATTTCCAAGAAGTTCCTTTTGCATAACCTCTATTTCCCTGATCGTATCTGCATATTTCCCGGGTTCATATTCTAAAACACCGCCATCTATCGCTTCCTTTTTACCTCGAAGTAACCACGCCATTTTAAGGCAAAGATAAGCTTTTTCACTTGCCTTGCTACGCTTAATAACTGCATTTCCAAGCGCTAACTGGTAACGCAAAAATGCCTGATCATATGTAAAAGTCGAGGTTGCATCAAACTTTTTGTAGTGTTTCGTTATTCCCTCCCTGATCAATCCGGCCTGCGCAACAGTCATCTTATCAAAATAATTACCAAGTGCTGCATATCCGCATTCATGGCACATGACCACCTCATATTTAAGGGGGTCTATCCCTTCAAACCTCGGTCTTAAATCATAATCGGCTCCCATAGGTCTTAGTTTATTGGCACGTACAGTAGGTGTTTTGAATTCGTTATGGCACACAGGACAGGAATGGCTTTTATCATACAGAAAATCTTTCTCCACCGCTTCACTGAACCATGTTCCCGGTAACTTCCCTGTACTGTCCTCTTCTCCATTCTTTCCGGGATCTCCGTAAATATCCATATTACTCATACCGGTTATCCCTATCTTATCCAGCCCCGACAATATACCGTGCATTTACTTATCCTCCGAAATATAACAACTCAGGTTCTGTTACATATCAATTCTTGCATTTTACAAAGTTTCACGCTTGTCGCCAAGCTCAAATCTGTAAATCTACAAACAGTCCCTTACTATCGCTACATTAAAATTATCATAATTGTCGGAAAATGCAACATTTTGTTTCGTTTCTGTTCCATATATGTCAGGCAATAAAGATGTTCATCTTAAATCCATGGTCTTAATCTTTGTAAACTCAATTATTTCTCTTTTATCCTTCTCGGAAATTCTGTCAAAATAATAGAGCAATTCTTTTTCTGTTTTGGATAACAATTGTAATTTTCTTTTATTTGACGGATCGTTCACATATTCAAGATATCCTGCCAGTTCAATGCTTGAACGGGTCGGTGGCGGAGCATCAAAGGATACCTCTCTGTCTACATCTACCGTGAGCTGCATAAGATCATCAACAGATATATTGTATAACCCGGCAAGCTTGAATAATACCTCCGGGCTCGGTTTACGCTTTCCTGTTTCATAGTGGGAATATGTCTGTCTGACTATGCCTAGTGCAGCCGCCACATCATCCTGAGTATAATAGTTTGCCTTTCTAAGTTCCTTAAGTTTTTTGGATAAATACAGATTTTTCATGACACAATCCCCTTTTAATCAAGTAAATTGTACAAAATCATATCCATGTAATTGCAACATTATGTTGCTTTTTTCGAATAATATGTTAACTTTAGTGTGGCATTTGCCGATAATTATGATACGGAATGTAGCGCCCGGGTAGCTCCACCCAAACGTAACATTTTCATCATCGCTACATACGATGTATCCTACTGGACATCGTGTGTAGCTACAGTAAACGAAATAAAACATATACAGGAGTTTTTATGTCAAACACTATGAATGTTCTTATGAATAATACAGTAGCCATGTTTTCAAACAGGCAGCTTGGGATCACTAATGCAAACAAAGCAAAATCAACTAACAAACTGTCATCGGGTTACAAGATAAACCGCGCAGCCGATGAC
>JAFSZZ010000101.1 GCA_017458765.1 Lachnospiraceae bacterium
CTTTGGCAGCTCATAACCTTCAGCCCCTCAAATATCTTCCTGCTGTCCTGCCTGATATCGAGGAAATCCCTGAACATGGTCATAGTCAGGGTCTTACCGAACCGACGTGGACGTGTGAAGAGTACCGCCTTATCAAATTTAGACGAAATCATCCGGAAATCGTATTTGGCAGAAACATGACGTGTACATTAAAGATAGGGAAAAGTATAATATTTCCATCTATATGTGACAAGTGAACCATAGTGGCAGTTTCCATGGCTATAAAAACCGGACCGTGGTGATATCCCTAAGGTTCAAAAGAAAGCGAGGGTACAATATGAGGAAATGGATTTCAAGAATTCTGAGTTGTATATTGACAGCTGCGATGGTGCTCACAGCAGTGCCGGCAGATGTGTATGCATCCGGTACAGTATTGCACGTAAAGGATATCAAACTCGATATAGATGAGGCTGTTGTATCGAACGCCGATCCAATGGAGCCTTCCGATGAGAGCATAACTGAGGAAGGTTTTGCGGTTTTCGATAATAGTGAAGAGATATCGGAAACTTCAGGTTTGGTATCCGGATACGATTCCTCAAAATCCGATAGGATAATAGAAGAGAATTCGGAAGATTCTGTATCGGATGATGAGTCCGAGAAGCCGGAGGTCCATTTTCAGGATAATATGTTAAATGATGACGTAAATGAGACAGCCGGCATGAACACAAAATTCACTGATGTACAGTATTTTGTTGTCAGTGCCAATGCTGTGGTTGAATATAATAACAGATCAAATTATGTAGTAGATACAGTTGACGGAGCTAAGCTGTATGATAATTATCTTACAGACTCGGCAGTAGGTGACCGGGAACTTTTCTCCGCTTTCTATAATGATATGCTTTTCGAGCGCCAGGGCGGTAAATGGTACACCGGCTTTGACGTAATAAATTACAATGCCTCACCAACCAAGGTATATGATTGGGTTAACTATGAAAAACTTACATCGGAAGATCCGGTCGTGGCGGCGACGGCTGCCACTCTGACAACTAAACCTGCGTTTGAAGGTTCCGACGGTATGGTCTTTCTGCTTGATAATCTCCCTGCCCAGCTCAGTGAGAATTATGAATTTCTTGTATGGGACAGGGATGGGAACAGCTATGATTACAAGAATTTTCATACGGATATCTCCGGCGAAGTAAAGCTCTATGCCTGGGAATATGAGCGCAACGTGGACGGGAGATACACGCGAAAGAAGGTGTCTGAACTTACACCTGATGACTACGAGCTTTACGAAGATGAAGAGGCTGTTTACACAAATGAAGCAAGAGGAGACGGTTCATCCTATTTCGAAACCGAGACCTTAAGCGGTGCCGTAAAGCTGAACAGTCAGATGTTCACCGATCCCGATAATCCGATCGCCATAGTCGCCATGCTCTATGATGCCGCGGCAAATGCCGGTTCGGTCGATGCGGTAAAGGAGCTGACCCGGTACGGTGCGACCGATATCTGGGAGAACGATCTCATTTTCGGCCAGCTTGCTGATGACCACAGTAAAAATCATTATTTTACAAACCTGAACAACTACTGGGATGAAATGTATTCAGCCGAAGCTATGGGTGATTTCAGCTTAAGGGCTTATACATATTATATCGATCAGCCCGGCTCTACTATCTACCTTTACGGAAATGATGACCTGATTCTTTATAATAAGGCCTGCGCGGACGGGTATCTCAGCATCAGATACGGAGATATCGCGACCAGAGATTGGGAGGCAGCTGAGGAATATATAGATAAGTGGGAGATCCCGGACCAACTAGCCCTCCCGAATGGCATGGGACCGTATAAGGTTGCGCTCGGTGATGTGATCGTCCCTGACGATGCATCCGTTACAGGCGGGATCTATTGCAGAAACATTTATCCCGGTATGGCAAAGTCACTCGTGATCGATTATGGCGTTACCTTCCCGGCAAACAGCAGCGGCCTTCTTGTAAACGGTATGGAGATCGATGTGACGGAATCGTTTGAGATAAAGGGACAGCCTGCATCGGTCGGAGGCGGCAAGGACGGCAGTGGAATCATTGAAGATCTCAGTTATTTTGCTCCAACCAAAAATAAACTTGTAAAACTTGATATCGCAGCCCTTGATACATCGCATGTCACCGACATGAGCCATATGTTTGAAAACGTCTTCATAAAAGGCACGAGTACGGCAGCTAATGTGGACGTGTCTCATTTTGATACTTCGAAGGTAACTTATTTTGAAAGCATGTTTGCAGGCTATCAGGTCAAGGACCCTGACCAAGTGATTGGAGGTATTTATACAAAGCTCAATCTTTCAGGATGGAATACGTCAAATGCCGTAACCATGGCTCATATGTTTGACGGCATGCGGGTGAGCGGATATGAGGGCGCAGACCTCGGTATACTTGATCTGAGCGGCTTTGAATTCACAAATAAGCTTACAAATATGCAGGGAATGTTTGCGGATCATGCAAAAGAGACCGGCGGGAATGACGGAACAAAGGGCGGCCTTTATAAGATCGTATTCCCCGCGAACATGGATACGACCAAAGTCACCGATATGAGTTATCTCTTTGCGGGGGACGAGGATCTTGAAGAGATCGTTAACTTCACCGCGCTTGATACGGACAGCGTCGAAGATATGTCCGATATGTTCGGTGCGATACTTACGAGCAGGAATGTTGAGA
The DNA here is from genome assembly GCA_017458765.1 of Lachnospiraceae bacterium. Taxonomy (GTDB): domain Bacteria; phylum Bacillota; class Clostridia; order Lachnospirales; family Lachnospiraceae; genus UBA2868. Next base: position 2,688 of record JAFSZZ010000101.1, read on the forward strand.
CCAAGGATATGGGTAAGACCTACATGGATGAGGGTTCGTGGATCTATTATCTCAAGCAGGAAGTTAACCCGGGACTGAATGTTGCGAATCCGACAGCAATGTATGTTCCCACGGGAAGAAGAGGAGTCCTGCTTGACAGTCTCGACCTTTCGAACTTCAATACGAAGAAAGTCAGGTATGCTTACGGTATGTTTTATGGTCTTCCGAATCTTGATAAGATAAAGTGGGGATCAAATACCACATTTGAGAGCCTGACGGATGCAACGCATATGTTCGTGCTTCCCGCGATGACCGAATTTGATCTTACGGGACGTAAGTTCAGCAGCCTTAAGTATGCCCATAATATGATCGATCTTGATTCTGCATCCGAGATAACATTCGGATCAAATTCACTCGATCTGTCGAAAATATCACAATATGGCCGGTTCTCTATATCTGCTCCGGTGCTTTCGGTTGACTTTACCAATGTTCCGTTAAGCGTATTATCATTTGACGAAGACAGTCTTATCAATAACCACTGGACTATGTATAATACGGCACCCGGCCTGTCAGAGGTTGAGGAGCTGATTTTCCCTGCAAATATGCCTGCTTTTACATATCCGCCGGCCCTTCGCACAACCTTCTTTGATGAGGAAGGCAACAGCTATGATTATGTGACCGGTGGTAACGCAGCGGCCCTCAAGCTTACAACTTCCGCTGCGGGAAATGAGATCACCGGTATTGAGGTAACGGCAGCCGTTGCTGAGGCGGGAAATCAGGAAAATCAGACAAAATATACGAATCCCGGATCGCTTGATCTGGATCTTAATGCTCCATATCGCTATTATGACATGGCTCTGCAGGATTTTCGCGGTATACACGCTATCTTTGAACCGCAGGTATATTTACTGGATCCATCCTCGAAGTATACACCTGACATCAGTTGGGTGATAGATCAGGATGCATTATCTCCGGTTTTCAGACAGGAAAATGATAATGATACGCTCTATCTGACCGCACAGAAAGCAGGGGGAGCCACCGTGAAGCTGTATGTGGACGGAGATCTGTCCTACACCTGCCAAGTAAGGATATATGATGCTTCACCTGAAATGATCACGGCCGCTGATGGTACGATCTATAAGGGCGTAAAGCTTGGTGACGGTACTTATAAGCTTACCGGCTGTCAGCTTCTTAATGAAGGTTCGCATTCTTTTGACCTGACACAGACCATGCGGATAGGCACACAGGTCATCAGCATAAGCAGTATCGGTAACAGGGCCCTGGCAGGACAGGATGCATCATATTTATCCACTGAATGGAGAGATAAAATCACGACGGTAAAGATTCCGTCATCTGTAAAATACATCGAAAATGAAGCTTTTTATAATCTGGGTAAGGTATCCCGGATCGAATTTGCCGAAGGTAGTGCACTTATATCCATAGGAAGCAATGCATTTTCTTACGTTGATTATGATCTTGATTCAAATGATACGGGATTTTCGGTTGATCTTTCGAAGGCATCTTACCTTGAAAGCATAGACAGTGATGCTTTTGGTTATAATAAATTCCTTACCGGAGTGACTCTTCCAGACTCGGTAACTTTCATCGGAAGCGGTGCATTTAAGGAATGTCCGAAGCTTGCAAGTGTGAGGCTTTCGGAGGGGCTTACCGCTATTCCAAATGAGCTTTTCGAAAACTCCGGATCATACAGAACGGAGGAAGAGCCCGGGGAATATAAATATTATGGAGTACTTAACATTACCAATATTGGGCAGGTGATGCTTAATGTTACATCTGTCGGAGAAAAAGCGTTTTATTCGGATCCTGTTCAGAATGCTGAATCCTTAAGGCTCAATGGTGCGGATATTTTTGCGCCGAACCTTACATCTATTGGCGATCATGCATTTTATAATACGGGAATAACAAGCTTTGCGGCACCGGTATGCACGGTGATCAATAAGTCTTCGGATTCTGTTACCGATCCCGGAAGTACTTTTTCGGATTGTCCGAAGCTTGCAAGCGTATCTTTCCCTTCGCTCAAGACCGTTCCTTTCTTCGCATTTGCCGGATGTAAAGCATTGCGATCGGTAGATATGCCTTCTCTTCTCGTGATAGAGAAGGGTGCCTTTACTGGAACGAAAGCTCTTGCTTCATTTGCCATTCCGGACAGGGTGACAACGATCGGAGATAATGCATTTGCAGAGAGCGGACTGACTTCAGTGAAGATACCGTCTTCCGTAAGGACGATCGGTAAGGGTGCTTATTCAAATACCAATATAAGCTCTATAGTGATCCCCGATAACGTTACATCCATTGGAGAGTCAATCTTTGCCGACTGTTCGAAGCTTGAATCGGTTGCGATCGGAAACGGTATTACGGAAATTCCTGCCGGAGCATTTGCCGGCACGGCGACAGATTTGAGTGAAACTGAATTTGGCAGCGAAAATATAAAGTATGTCAGTTTTGGGGATAATGTCGCATCGATCGGCAAAAATGCCTTCAGGGGAGCGACACTTGACAGAGTAAACATCCCGTCATCCGCGGTTCTTGCGGAGGGGGCCTATCACAAGGCATTCATTGGGTCTGTCGATGCAGACGGTCAGACTGTTGCAGGCGGGATAAGCACGATCGAGATCCCGTACGGGATAACGGAAATACCTAATTATGAAACCGGTTATATAACACCTTTTGCCACCAAACAAAGTAACGGAAAGGATACATATATCAAAGAATTATATCTTCCCGGAACCGTGACCAATCTTGACGGATTCAGGTTCGAAGATCTTTTCAGGAGGTCTTCAACGGATAAGCTTGAGTACACGGCAGGAGGATATGCACAAATCGTATACAGGTATGAAGGAAAGATATACTATCCCGGATCGAGAAGGGAGCTTGAGGAGGCTGTATTTGCCCATACCATCGGTCCTGACGGCCGGCCGGTTGAGCATAATTATAACCGTCGGGATGATTTTAAGTACGGAGAATACAACCTGCTCGATCTGTTTGACATAGAATACGGAACCGGATGGAAGGAAGTAAATGGGAAACCTGTCTTCTATAAGAACGGCGAGCTTCAGACAGCCCAGGAGGGCGGATGCCTTGTTCAGAATGTAGGCGACGCGTATTACCTTATAGATGAAAACGGTTCATATCTCACGGATACGGTATATGTCGGCAGCGAAACGGAAGGCGGCAATACGAAGTACTACATTTATCTGTTTGATGCAAGCGGAGCCGGAGAAAGGCATGAGATAACACAGGATGAGATCAATGCCGGCAGTTCTGTATACGGATTCTTTAATGATACAGCCCATGGAGCAATGAAAACTGCGGACGGAATACCCGGGACAGTAAAGTCAGCAGGCGATGTTCCTTCAGCCTCGACACTTTCAGCGCTTCATGCTTCAGACGGTGACCACTCATACTATGCATATTCAAACGGAGTACTTGCAAAGGGAGTGGTTGAAGGCGAAGGCGGAATATTCTGCTTTGATGACTTTGACCAAAAGGACGGAAGGCTTGTCTGGTATGCCGTAGGAAGCGGTGATGATAAGACTTATTACAGCGGAGTTCCTGCCGGAAACGATAAGCTTCTCGGCGGAAGCGAAGGCGTGACTTTGCCAGATGAGAAGGGGGTTATCGTTAGATTTAAGAACGGTAAGAAGGTTTCTCTTGAAGAATCTGATCTGACGGTGAGTGCCGATCATTCTGTCCTTTACGCGGGCACGGGTTCCGGGTCGGGCGACAAGCCGGATACGACCACCCTTACACTTACAGTGAACAATGTTGATGCCAAGGAACTTAAGATGGAAGGAGCCGGTGCGTCGTTTGCGATAGTACAGAACTTCCCGAGAGTATCCGGAACAAAGGTTGTTACACTGGGGGATGTTATGGAATTGACCGGAAACACTGCATCCGTAGTCATAAAGGCATCCGCGTCGGGGACGGCTAAGATCCGGGCATCATTTACGGACGGTGACGGCAATAAGGTATATAAGGATTATATGGTTACTGTCAAGGAGCTTGATCCGGTGCCGACCGGCATGACTCTTACGGCATCATCGTATGATCCGATACCCAATAATGGAACGGTCACGCTCACGGCTTCACTTGAGCCGGCAGGCACTGATTTTAAGGAAGGCCTTGATAAGATATCCTGGTCGGCTGAGCCGGCAGACCTTGTTCTTATACAAAACAACGGTAACGGGACTGCGACCATTACCGGACAGTACGAATACATGGAAGGTCAGCCGCAAACGAAGAAGGTGACCGTTACCGCTTCAACAAGGAACGGAATTAAGAAGAGGATCACGCTGACAGTCACCAACAAAACCGGCGGTCAGGAACCTGATCCGGGACCGGGGCCCGGACCCTCACCTACACCAACTCCTGTTCCGGATGAGATGGATGTGACGGGAGTTACGCTTAATAAGAATGAGATGACCATGTACGAGGGAGAATCATTCAAGCTATCGGCATCGATAAGCCCTGCGGGAGCCGGGGATAAGAGTGTTGCATGGATCAGTTCGGATACAGATGTTGCCACGGTTGACGGAGGCAAAGTCACGGCGGTCAAAGCAGGTACCGATGCTTCGGGAAAGCCTGTTGCTGCAACAGTTACTATCACTGCAACGGCTAACGGAGCAGCTCCGGGTAATACTGTAAAGGCTGAATGCATTGTGACAGTGCTGCCTTCGGAGATAGTAGAAAAGGGCGCTGATGATAAGCCGATAACACCGGCAGACGGTCAGGCATTTGTAACAGAGGATGATGGCAAGGGCGAAGCCAGGATATGGGCAGCAGGCCTTGACAATACCGGATACTACTACACAGGAAATGCCATAAAACCTGAGATCCATGTATATAAAGGCTATAAGCTGCTTACGGAGAAGAAGGATTATACATTATCTTATAAGAACAATAAGAATGTATCAAATGGGATAACCGATGATAAGAAGAAGCCCCAGATCATCATAAAGATGAAGGGAGATTACAGCGGTGAAGAAACCGTGTATTTCAATATAATCCCAATGCCGCTTGAAAATCTGACGGCAGACAATGATGTGTTCAGTACGGAATATAAGGCAGGGAAGAAGAACCTGTTAAAGCCAAACCTTATGTATAACGGAAATAAGGTAAAGTACGGAGCAAAGGACATAACATTTAAGTGGTTTACCACGGATGAAGCAACGGATAAAGAGAGTAATTGTACGGAACCGGGAACCTATACGGTAAAGGTGTTTGCCGGAGAGAGCGGTAATTACAGCGGTGGCGCATCAGACCATGAGGTCGCTAAGATAATAGTAAGTGACCAGGTGCCGATGAGTAAGGTGAAGTTAACAGGCTTTATGGGAAGCCTGCCGTATGCGCAGGGAAAAGCGGTATCCCAGAATACGGTCCTTACTTATAAGGATAAGAGCGGGGAAGTGCCCCTTAACGAGAATGTTGATTATACGGTAAAGTATAAGGATAATTACGATCTGGGAACCGCAACGGTCACCTATGAAGCAGCAAAGGATGAAAACGGCAAATATACAGGCCAATACAGCGGAAAGGTAATAAAGACCTATAAGATAACCGGAAAATATACGCTCAGGGAATCAGGCGATGGAAAGAACTGTACGGTATCATTAAATGCGCTCTCATATCCTTATGCGAATGTGGCTATAAAGCCAGAGATAAAGGTAACGGCTACTATAACCAACAATGATGGGATTAAAGAAACAAGAACCCTTGTGCAGGGCAGGGACTATACGGTCTCATATAAGAACAATAAGGCAGTTGCGGCTGCGGATGCGAAGAAGAAAGATAAGGATATAGCACCGCAGGTCATCATAAAGGGTAAGGGAAGTTATGAATTTGAAGACACCGAGGATATGAAGAAGGGTGTAGTCAAGAGATTTGAGATAACGAAACCAACACTTGATTCCCTCGTGCTGACGATATCTGATGTGGCTTACAGTAAAAAAGAGAACGGGTATCAGAAGACGAAGATAATGTTCACGGATAAGGATTACAGGGATCTTAAACTTAAACTTAACAGGGATTATACGGCAGTGTTTAAAACATCGGATGACAGCAACACACCGGAGGCGGGACAGGTAGTGACGGTTACATTTACTGCAACGGCAAACAGCAGTTATACGGGATCAGTTACGGGAAGCTACCGTATAACGGATAAGAAGACACATACCGATATCTCAAAAGCGAAGGTAGTGGTCAATCCGAACAGCAATGGTAAGACACAGCCCTGCATGTATACCGGGAGCGGGATAGAACCCATAAAGGATGGAAATCCGGGTCTTAACATAACCATTGGAAGCGGGAAGAACCTTAAGCCCCTTGAAGCAAAGAAAGTTGATGGAAGCGGAAAGGTAAGCGGAGATTATGAGATCATAGGATACTATAACAACGTGCTGCCGGGAAATAATGCAGTGATCCTGATCCGCGGTATCGGTAACTACAGAGGAATAAGAGCCGTTAAGTTCAAGATATCAGCCCGCGGAGTGAACTCGCGCTGGGGCGGTGTATATGTACCGAATGAGTAGAAAGATCCCTTACTACGTTCGGGATTAAAAAGGTTAGATAAGATATAACAAAGGGAAGACAGGAGGATGGAAGAACCGTCCTCTTGTCTTTTCTGTATCTGCTTTTCATTGTAACCCCGGATATTTTATAGTAAACTAAGGATTAAACATCTGATACAGTCGGATCGTATGATACATAATTCTGTTAGGGAGCAGGATCAATGGACAGGAAGACGGCAGGTACGGCGATATTCTTTACAATATCATGTTTTGTATACACTACCACAATGAGCATGCTCAACAGGGATATAGCAGGAAGCGTGGAAGGCAGACATATGTTTCTGTATATGCTTCAGTCCCTGACTCTTGCTGTGGGATTATTGCTCTATCCATTCGTAACACAGACGCTTGGAACTTCAGGTAAAGTAATTAAGACACTGTCTGTAGTATCCGGCGTGATATATTCTGCCTGTATTCTTTCAGCAGGATATATTAAAAGTTATCCGGGCATTATTGCCATTATGATCCTGACCCCGATAACCATGGGTTACCTCGTTGGTATGGTGTATGTACGGTTTACGATTACGATGCATGACAGCAGTCTGATTGGCAGGACTTTTGGAACTGCTCTTGGGGTATCGATCTTTTTGCAATACATTATTCAGATAAGATGGAATATCGGTCTGATGCTTGTTCCGATAATGTGCATCATGTGTATAAGCATGATAGTATGGGATTTAAGAACCGGAAGTGACTGGCAGGACGATGACAGGACTTTGGAAAAGTCAGCTGTTTTAACATTAAAGGAACATGGGTTTATTCGACTTATCATAGCAGCCGCCTGCTTTGATATATTGGCAATATATCTTGACGGCCAGATGGAACTCGCATTTGAAACCGCTGATTTCTTCTCCTGGCCCAGACTGCTGTACGGAGTGGCTTTTATATTGATGGGTTTTCTTTGGGATTTGGGAAATGGGCATGTGACTACAGTTACTATGACTATAGCCGCAATAGCTTCAATCCTTATGCCTGTGCTGCTTCTTGAGGAGCGGTTCTATCTTTTTGATATATGTTTTTTCTATTTTTATCTGGGAATGTGTCTTGTATACAATTCTCTTAGGCTGATGCAGCATTATTCAGTAAGTAAGAATATGTATACAGCAGTGGCATACAGGGCGATCGATAATCTTCTCACGGCATTTTTTGTTCTTGTGGGATTTTCGGCTCTGCCGTTACTGCCTGCTCTCATAATAGATATTATACTCCTTGCGGTAATAATCATTCTTATGGTAAGAGGCGATGAGCAAAATATTGTAAGCAGACAGTATTCATCTGAAAATGCCGGTGATAAGATGGCTGAATTTGCTTTCAGGTATGGATTGACAGAGAGAGAATGTGAGGTATTCTCGCTACTTATAACCAAAGATGAGAAAGGAGACGACATGGCGAAGGAACTTGGAGTGTCAAGGCGCGGCTTTGTAAGCCTTACTTCATCTATCTACAGAAAAACGGAAACCGGCTCCAGAGTAGCCCTGCTTCAGAAGTATATGTCGGAGTGAGCCAAGAGTCAGGCTGTTGCATATTTCCTGATGGAATTAAATTCATCATATTTCTTGTTTTCCTCTTCTTCTATATCATACATACACTGAAGATTTAACCAAAAATCAGGAGTTGTGCCAAAGAAACGAGATAACCTGATGGCGGTATCGGCGGTAATGGCTCTTTTCCCCCGGACAATAGAAGAAATTCTGGATTGAGGAATTCCGATTTCTTTGGCGAGGCTGTATGCCGAGATACCCATAGGGACGAGAAATTCCTCCTTTAGTATCTCTCCGGGATGTATGTTATTCAATGTTCTAGTGGTAATCTGTGATTCTAACATCATATGCTCCATTTTCGAAAAGAAATATAATTCGCCATTGGTCATTTATACGGATTGACCAGTAATATGCCAGATTTCCTTTGAGTCGTTCCAGCCTGTTTCCGGGCGGAATCCTAAGATCATCAATTTCTTTTGCAGCAGCAAACATTCTAAGCTTGCGGCGTGCTACATTTTGTATATCGGAAGGCAGTTTTGTACTTTTGATACCATTGAAAATCAGCTCAGTTTGTTTATCGGAAAATGAATTTATCATAACTATATACTAACGCAAAACGGAAGTATCGTCAATGGGTTCGGCAGAGTACTGAAATAAAAACAGGAATTTTGCGCAGGTGAGTAGTGTACAGATATTATATAAGGATGTTACAATTCGTGAGTATTGTGACACCCCTATTTTTGGAAAAAGAGGTGTCGCGATGAGTGAAAGATTATCAAGAACTGTCAGCATGGTATTGACTTACATAGTCATTATAACTGCCTTGCCTGTATATTTCTTTCTGTCTGCGCCAAATATCGGAGGGATGGAGGATATGAGCAAGTTGTTTATGAGTTGATCTACACCTGCTGACGGATCGATAGTAAATCTTTGAGGGATAATATTAGCGATGGAGGGAATGTGCATGAAAAAAACGAGTCGAAGAAGATTGGGAAGACGGGTACTGTCGCTGCTGCTTGCGGCGGTAATGTGCCTGAGCCTGCCGCCGGTCCCGGTATCGGCGGGGGCAGATGCTCCGATGGCTTTTTATTATGACGGTCACCGTATCATCTATGGAGGCGAATATGATTATGGTACTACGGACGGATACCTTGAGCAGGATTCTGACGGAAAGGTTAAGTTAAGCCTGTCCGGGGGAGTACCCGAGGGAAATACGATCACTGAAGTCTATATCGTTACCGCGGACAAGCATGAGCGAAAGGGTAAGATATATCCTAAACCCTCAGGGGCAACAGGCGGGCTTGAAGGTAATAATGGTATTTGGGTTCAAAACGTAATTCTTTCGCTCGCCGTCGGCTCTTATCAGACCGAATTTGTGACCAAAAAAGGTAAACTGTATTCCGTTGATTTCGAAGATGGGGGGTTTTCGGTACCGGGGGTTGTTCAGGTCGTAGGTCCCGGGGAAGCTCCGGGAGCCTCAAAAAAGCCTGAGGTGGATATAAGCGGGGTGAAAAGAACTGTCAACACAGGCACAAAACCTGTTTCCTTGGGCACAATCGAAGCGACTGCTCTAAACGGCGGTAAGCTGACGTATACCGTGGTGAACGCACCGGAATGGCTCAGCGTGGATAAGGGCAACGGCAAGGTCAGCGGAACGCCTAAGGCGGCAGGTGTGTATTCACTTGGCGTGTACGCCACAGAAACAACGGACAGCGGTTCCTTCACAAGCGATACGGTCTATGTCACCATCAGGGTTACGGATCCGAAAGTGACCTTCACCTTCAGTAACAAACTTAATGAAAATATGTCCAACACCCTTACTGTCAGGCAGGGTGATACTGTGGTGGCTGAAAATCTGATCGGCAGTTATGGGAATTCTAAAGGAGTTGAGGTCTATCTCCCCGGCGCGGGCAGTTATACTGCTACGGTCACCGGAACCTATTGGACATCCTATGGGGAACAGATCCATACCTATGTCGATGCCCAGGAATTCAGTGCCGAAGACACTAATGTTGCGCTTACCGTGACTCCGTCTGATCTTCGTTTTGTTATTCCAAACGTGACGGTGACGGATGGCTATTGCGGATATTACTGTGAATGGTATAAAGCAAATGAAGTCACAGCTGAGAATCTGATACATACCGGATATTCTTTATTGTGCGGCAGTGAGACCTATGTCCGTGCTGTTCCATACCACTTTGAATATGTACCCTCCGGGTTGGTGGAAGTCACGGATGGTAATCCACAGCTTACTCTGAATAAGCGGAAAACGTACACGGTCAAAGCAACCCTTAAGGACAGTGCCGGGAACCCGATCTCAGGTTCCGGGATGATCACCGTATCCTATCAATCCGAAAACTACAGGGATTTTTATGATGGACACACTGATGAAAACGGTGAGATTTCCATTACAGGAGTGCCCATGGGGGACGATCTGACAATTACCGCCGTCTTTAAGGCCTACAGTTCACGGTATGTGTCTGCGACCGGTAAACTCAGTGTACCTGACTTAGGCGATACTGTTTATGCGGGGAATAACGGCGTTGTCACCCTTAATCCCCGCCAGGGCTATATCACGGTTCCGCAAAACGTGGCGTATGGTACAAGCCTTCAGATAAAAAAAGGAGATACCGTGCTCCCGGCTTCTATGTCCTGCGACGGACGTAACAGTGAATACCGTCTCTATTTTGAGGATACAGAAGGACTGAATGAAGGTGATACGCTGACCGTCGATTTGAACTCGTGGCAATGGATGGCAACGACGACAGTAAAGCTGGATAAGAATAAAAACGGTGTATTGGAAGCCATCGACATCATCCGCCAATACAGGACTAATCTTGAGGTAACCGGATCGAAGGACGACTATCGGAAGGTATGTATGCGCGTGTTTGACAGCGAGGGATCCCCTATAGATAATTGGATGATTTATGACAGCAA
>JAFSZZ010000102.1 GCA_017458765.1 Lachnospiraceae bacterium
AGGAAATATGCACTGCTCATGCCGGCAGGTCCGCCGCCGACTACCGCGATATTGAGCCTCCTGCCCACCGGCTGTGATGGATGCAGATCCTCTATGACCTCATCATAGCCGTTCTGCGCCGCTATAAGGTTGGCTTCGCGTATCTTGACCGATTTCTCGTAGAATATCCTTGTGCAGTTGCTCATGCATTCATGGGTACAGATAGAACCCGTTGTAAAAGGCAGAGGATCCTTCGCTAAGATCACTCGAAGGGCTTCTGTATATTTTTCCTCATCGATAAGGCTTAGAGCCGTCGTAATATCCAGCTTGATCGGGCAGCCTTCCACACACGGAGCAATAAAACAGTTTGTGAGCGGTATCCTGCCTGCGTGCTTTGTCTGGATATCGGACTTGACCGGCTTCGTATAATGGTTGTTAAGCCTGACACGCTCGCCCATACGGCGCAGCAGGCCCGTACGCGTGCCATGATGATCGTTATAGTTCCATTCGTTGAAAGTATATGAAAACTGCTTGAAACGGTTGAATCCGCCGGGCTTTAATATCGTTGTGTTCATCGTGATCGGCCAGATACCCGCCTCGAAGATGTCCTCAACGTTATTTGCATCGGCTCCTCCGGAAAATGCGATCTTAAGCCTTCCCTCAAAATCATCCGACAGCTTCGACGCAAGCGCCACGGAGAGCGGGAACAGAGCCTTACCCGAGAGCTTTAATGACCTTGACCTGTCGCCCTTGTCAACCACCGGAAAGGCGCCCGTTAACTTAACTCCGAACAGCCGTCCTTCCTTGTTTGCAACACCGATAAGCTTATTGATGAGCGGTACCATGTCGTAATATTTTATGCTCTTATCTATGGTCTCGCGGCTTATCTCGATATCGTAATATCCCATGGAATCAAGCGTCGAACGGCAGTAATCGTATCCAAGCAGAGCAGCGTTTAACCTTAGTGCCATGCCGAAACCGCATTCTATCATGACGTATTTTGCCATGTTCTCGATCTCCTTCACGGGACAGTCGATCGGAGTGCACACGGAAACCGCCGTACTTACCACAGGCGATATATCGTCGACATCATCTATGGTAAGCTTCTCGAACATGTGGATATTTTTCTTAAGATAATCTATGCATTCGTTGAAGGTCTGAGTTCCCGACGCATCCTTCATCGAAGCGAAAAATTTCTTCATCTCCGGTGCCGTCAGATCCTCGTATGTGTAACCTGCAGATATGTTGAAAATGAAGCCGTTCATTCCGCCCATGCCAAACTCAACGGACAGTACCTTGAGTATTATCCATGCCTTGACGAACTCCTCATATGCGCCACGCAGGCACAGATTGGTTGCACCTTCGACATTGTAGCCCTCGCTGCCCGCCGTGATCTCGGGGTCCTGGTTTATCTCCCTCGGACAGACCGTACGCAACTCGAAGAAGCGGCAGCCCGCAACGTACGCAGCTATTATGCTCTGCGCGTACTGCGTGTGCGGTCCCGATGCCGGTCCGAACGGCGTCTCTAATTTTTCATTGGGAAAATCAAGCGTCTTGAATGGATTCGCCTGGTAAAAATCGCGAACGCCGAAGATCGAGCCCGTCTTCTTCTGCTCGCTCATGATCCATCTTATCAAATGATCAAATGATAATGGGCGTAAAGTGTCTATCATGTCTGCTATCTCCGCTATTTATCTGGTTGAAATTATAACATATCCTTATATCCGTTTCAACGTACAGCCGGCTGCGGGAACACTGTCTGCAATGCGGTCAGGTCATAACATATCACCAGCTGCCATCCCGAATAACTCCGGTATATATTCCCTTTTTGGCTTTGATCTTAAAATTCAGGGTCTTTGTTCCTCCGTATTCCCCTATACCCTTAAGAGTCACCTTGGCTGTCCCCTTCTTTATATTGCCGGTATAGGACAATACTTCAAAATCCTCACCCGGGATCAGAAGATCGGGTGATCTCTTATTTCCCATATACAGAATACCCGTAAGATCATCCTCGGACAGCTTTATCTCACTGCCTGTATATGTCTGTATCTCAATGTTCTTCATGACCTTAGCCTTTGAAAGCATTTTATCGGCGTCAAGACAGCGATAGGTCACACTGACCTTTTCTTTGTAATTTCCGTTATCAGCGGCTTTGATAGTCACCTTCACATAGCCGTCATCAAGTACTTCGTAATCATCGCAGATCTCATAGTCGGTTTTTTCTTTCAGCTTCTTACCGTCAAGATCGGTTATTGTTACCGCAGGTTTCTTATACCCGTCACTCTTTTTTGTCTTAACCTTATCACTTACAAAGATGCCGTCTTTAAGATTTCCGATATCCTGTTTGACGATGGAGAACCTGCGGGCGATCTCCCCCTTGTAATTTCCTTTTCCCCTGATACTGACCACTGCTTCAGCTCCGTCGGTCACCGCCTTGTTACCGGAATAGCTTACCGTATAATCCCTGCCCATGATCAGCACGGTATTGCGATCCCTTACGATAACCCCGGGCACGGCACCGCCCTTTGCATAAGGCACCGTTTTGGCACCATCGGCAAATTCGACCGTTATATCATCGTTATCGTTAAGCATACGACCCTTTTCGATCCTGAAAGTGGTCTGCTTTGTTCCCGCATAATCTCCCATGCCCTTAAAGGTCACAAGTGCATTTCCGGGATCTGTGTTATTTGAATATTCAACCGTATAATCCAAGTCTTCCGTAAGTTCAATATTATTCCGTCCATCCTTTATCGTCAGGATATATCTGCCTGCTCCGGGAATGATTGCCTCTCCTGTATAGACAAACTTCTTGGGTTTACCTTCTCTGAGTTTCACGGTTGCTCCCATGATCTGATGAGGCTTGTCCTTAACGGTGATCCGGGCGGCCGTATCTTCCGTACCATCAACAAAATTACCGTTTGCAGTGGTTATGGTGACCGTATATTCACCTGCTTCCGTAACACCGTCTACTACATTATCGTCTGAATTTTTATAAACAAATGCAAAATTATTCTTTGGCAGTTTTTTGCCGGTTGCTTTCATTATGATCGTCGGAACCGGCTTCTGAAGTCTGTCATTCCCGGTTATCGTCAAATCCTCTATCATAACATCAGTTCCTATGACCGCAGGGGATATTTCAAATGTAAGTATCTGCTGTTCAGTCGTTGCATAATTGCCTTTGAAAGTCAGGATCATCTCTGCCGATCTGCCTACCGCCTTATTATTCTTATATTTCAATGAATAATCCGTACCTTCCGTAAGCTTTTTCGTTCCGTCAAACACGCTGATCCCGGGTGTGACAGACGCCCCGGTATAGTGATATCTGCTCTTAAGACCGCTGATCCATATATTTGTTTCTTCCGTGATCCTTCCGTCCGCATCTACAGTGACCTTGGACACATCCTTCCCGCCTACCGTTATCGTCGTATCTGTGCTTCCGTCATCCTTCCTTACGGTATTGGAAGAGACCTGTATATCCTTATTATCATCATCCTTCCTGAGTTCCTCGATAATATCCGCATAACTGTCGTTTTGAAGAACTTTTACCGTGACGGTTATGTTGTAAGTCAGATAATTATCTGCTCCGTTTACCGGTATTTTCATCACAGCTTCACTGCCTGCAAGAGAGTTATCGTTTCTGACAGTAAAGCTCAGTACAGTCCCGTTTACAGACGGCATTTCATCAAACACGTCCTGACCTGATATAACAACAGGATCTCCGAGTGAACCGCCTGCTTCCATATACCTCTTAAGTTCCCCATATCCTCCTGTCCCGGACTTAACATCAAGGGAAACCTGCTCATCGCCGTGTAAGGCTTTGCCGATATCAAAATACCGCTTAACATCACTGAAACTGTAATTGCCGCCCTCAGCTGCCTTTACCGTGATCAGACCCTGTCCCGCGTTAATGTTATCTGTAACGGTAACCGAATAATCAGACAATGCAAGATATGCCGAACCGTCCTTAACATAATATGACGGAGTGATCGCACTTCCTGTATAACTGTACGTTCCGGTCACACAGACAAAAGGTATGATCGCTTTTTTTGCTATCGTAAATGACTTTGCAGCCGTTCCGGTATAGTCGGAATTATCCCGGGCGGTTACAGTCAATGTATACTGCCCTGCGTTTGTCCCTTTATTACCTGTTACAGAATAATCGGCCGGATCAAGCAAAAGCCCGTTTACCCTCACTCCCGTAACTGTCTGAGTCTGCTCGGTACCGTTATAGGTAAGTCCCTGTCCAAGCGTGATCACGGCTACGCTCATGCCGGCTTTGGCTATGGTAAAATCACACTCCGCATCACCGTTACCCAGCTCATAATTTCCGCTGTCTTCTCCGGTTATCGAAGCGGTCGCCTTATATGTCCCCGCCTTTACCTGCTCGCCTGAAACGCTTACCGTACATATATCGCCGTTCTCAAGATTCATAAGCAGGGCGGAAGGTAAATGTGCATTTCCGTCATAAACAAAATAAGTATCACTCCACTTTACAATAAGAGGCTTCTTAGCCACCGTAAGTTTGCCCGGTACATAACTTATTTCGTAATTATCGGAAACAAGACCGCCCGGTGTGATCGTATAACTGCCGCCGGCGTCATCGTACTTTTTGTAGTTATAACTGAAAGTAAGTGTGCCGCCCAGATCACCTGCCGTATCCGAACCGGCAAAACCGGAATATGAAACACCGTTACCCTTTGGGGCTTCTCCATAAGTGATGGTGCAGGCATTGGCCGTAACGGTAAGCGGCGCGCGGTTTATCGTGAAGCGCCATTCAGGATCTGTTAATGTCGCTGCCTTATAATTCCCGGTCTGCGGTGTCTGTATCTTTATCTGCCAGGTTCCGGCATTTACCGGCACGGAACCGGTAAAGGAACCGGCTGTTCCATTCGTAACGGGAGCATAGGCAAACGTTAACCCTGCTGCCGCCACTTCCTCTATATCTGTAGTAATGCCTGCAGAATGCGGCTGTCCGTCATATGTATATGATGAAGATACGAAACTGAAATCCGATTTACTTAATGATCCTCTGCCATCATCGGTGGTTGTGAAATTCAAATCTGTATAAGCAATGTAGAAATTATCGCCTGACTGTCTGACCGAAATGGCTCCATCCTCAGACTCTGCGTACATCCTGAATCTGTAGTATGTTTTGGGAGATAAACCGGTCAGTGCTGCTTCATTTGTCTGACCACCCAATATTGTTATAAATTCATTCCAGCTGTTATCCGCATATTGTTCGATCACATAGTAATCGGCTCCGGATACCGTATCCCAGGTGACTGCGGCTGAGGTTGATCTTACATCAGTATTTACGTTTTCAACCGGATCCAGCTCTATCATCTCTCCATATGACGATACGATCGTCCCCTGTTCATCCGTCAATACATTTTCCCTGCATCCGAATACACGGTAAAAATAGTACCTTCCGGGAACAATGGTGGTATCCGTGTATGACAGTACACCACCTGCGGGCACGATCACGAGCGGTATATATTCACTTTCACTTGACATTTTCCGGTATACTGCATAATAAGCTGCATTTGCCACACCGCTCCAGGTCACGGTCATCGACTTATCCTCAAACGATGATGTGACTTTCAGATTCTTAACCCCGGGCAGCTTCGCATAAGCAGACACGGGTTCCGATACTGCCTTGATGACAGGGTTTCCTGCATTATCTTCCGTATATACTGCCGTTACCCTGAATGTATATTTCGTTGTATTATTCAGATTACTGACATAATAGGATTTTGTGTTATATGAATATCTCCCAAGGAGGCTGTAACTTATCCCGTTATCCTCACTCTTCTCTACCCGGATGGTTGACACATCCTCAGGTACTTCCCACGTAAGCATGATGGCACTGGTGGAATATGGCTCAGCCCTTAAGTTCCCTACAGCCACGGGATTTCCTGTCCCTGTGGAAAACACAGTACTTCCGGGACTGCTGTAATTCAGGGGACTTTCGGATCCCGTATACGGATACACCTCCACAGTATATTCACTTTCCGGGGTAAGATTTCTGATACGGTATTCGGTTTCGTTTGTCCTGAAGTAAGTATATCCGTTGTATCCACTCGATCTCCATCTTATCTCATAACCATCGCATCCCTTTACTTCAGTCCAGGTAACCATAGCACTATATCCGCCCACATTCGCCATGGTAAGTCCGGGTATGCCGGGTTTTGTCCTTACCGCAAGTTCCGGCGAAACATCATCCCATGAAGTCACACCGTCCCTGACAGGACAGACTTTGTACTTATAATCGGTCAGAGCAGTAAGACCGGTATCCTCATATTTTCGCACTCCGGCGGATACCGTCTGTACAACCGCATAATCCCCGTCCCCTGATGCCCTTAGTATCTGATAGGAATCCGCATTCTTTGCCGCAGACCATTTAAGTATCACGGAATCCGACGTGATACCTGCGGTTGATAAACTGACTATCTTCGTCGGCAGCTCACTCGTTGTATTGTTTGTCAGAGCACGTATGCAGGCATTACCGTAATTTCCTTCGGAACTTCGGAGTATCATATCCTTCCAGCTGTCTCCTTCATAATAGAAGCTTTCACCGGAATTGATATTTGTATCCATATTGATCTGATTGTTCCAAAGGAAATCACATTCCCGGTCGATACGATCGCTCCCCGTATCCACAACTATTGAAAAACACTCATCCCGGGTAAGGGATATCGCACTGTTAAGAGGGATCGTATACTTCCCCGCAAATGGAAGTGTTCCGGTTACGGTATCCATCAGGGTACCGCTCTCCGGATCGGAAACATCTGTCAGTCCCCTGTAAACTCTAATCGTATAATCAACCGCTGCCGAGTAAGGATTAGTTATATCAAGTGAAACAGCCTTCAATTCCTCCGATGTTTTCTGCGCAGTGAAGACATTTGCGACTTTTCCCGAAGGAGCGCTGCATGTGTTATGAAGCTGTGAGTCGTAGTAGTAATTGTTGTCATACACCTCTCCACGGTCACGGTCCGCTATCTCATAAACATATGCTGTGCTGTTAAGACTGGTATCTTTGTATGAGATCCAGAAATAGGAATAAGATGAAAAGGCCGGTATTGTAGTCCAGCTGTTACGGATAAGCCATGCGCCGTTTTCACCGGGATCCGTTTTGAAGTTCGTTCTGCTGTAATCATCATCCCATCCCACGATCGCAACAGCATGATTGGTCTTATTTTCTGTCCCGTTATAAAATGACTTGCCATCATTTGCAAGATATTTGGAATCCCAATAGAAACTTGTACCTATTATACCGTTCTCAAGGATGGCCTGCTTTGCAAGTTTGGGATTTGACTTAAGATTTACCTCATATTCATTTTTTAAATATGCCTGATCATGATCATGGGCATACTCATCGGCAAGACCGTTTTGAAGTACATTTGCCGCATTGCTGTACGCGGTGGAGCCCTCCTCTTCATCCGTTATGCCGCTGTAACGGATCATACTCTGGGCTGCGAAACCAAGGTTTCCTCCAAAATCAAGGAAACTGTTATTACCGTTCCCAAAGGTTATGCTGTCTCCCGTGTCCAGTAACGGGTTGGGTGAATTATGATAGCAGAAATAGGCAAGCTGAAGCTCACTGTAATTTACATCTTTATTGACAACATCACCGTATGAATCCCTCAGTCCTTTTTTTAACATATAGAACTCTGTCAAAGCCACCGCAGAATGTGCCCAGCATGTTCCGTACGGATTCTGGCTTCGGGTAACAGGATATGTATCGGTAAAATACTTCAATATATCCTTTTCATTATCATAATCGGGAAATCTCGACTGTACGGTTTCAGGCTCCGATACGTATCCTTCATTAAGATAATCCCCGGTCCCGTCCTGTACATCATCTACGATCCCTTCAATGGCTTGCGACCATGTCAGATCATCATCGGCTGCAGGCGCATTGTTATCCCAGGGCATCTCGATATATCCGCCCTTCATCACGATATCCGAAGAGTTCCCGTCATCAACGGTCTCATCAACAGGTTCCGTGGACATATCAATATCCGGTAACAGTTCTTCCTCTTCCGGTGTTCCGCCGGTATCCCCGTCTTCAGGGATTGCCTCCATTGCTTCCTCCGCAAGTATATCCGGCTCCGAAAGTTCAGTCGCATATGCATATGCAGGTATTGAAGTAACAAAAAGGACAGCCGCCAGCATTATGGTCACTATCCTTCTTACATTTCCTTTGATCTTCTTCATAACTGTATCTCTCCTGATTTGTCTTATCTCCCCATTTTGTTATTATAGCATAGATTAGTACTTAATTCCATGTTCTCATGGTGACATTTTGATATAAATGTGATATTTTTTCCGGGATTAAAATACCCCGGTGATCATACCGGGGTATAGTATGCATGCAATATTGATTTTTGCAGGGTCTTCTTTCACCGTTCTTACCATGTCAGTACGCTTGCACCCCAGGTAAGACCAGCGCCGAAGCCTGCGAACACAAGCTTATCGCCGCGCGTCAGTTTTCCTTCGCGGTTGATCTGGTCAAGCACCATCGGTATGCTGGCAGCCGATACGTTACCGGTCTCCTGGATGCATGCCGGGAACTTGTCCATCGACTGTCCGAGGCGCTTAGCTATAGCCTCGATCATCCTTAAGTTTGCCTGATGGATAACAAAATATTTGATATCATCAGCCGATATGCCTGCCGCATCGAGCACCTCGTTTATGCATCTCGGGACCGTCCTTACCGCAAACTTATATACTTCTTGGCCTGCCATGACAACATACGGATAATCCCATTCGTTATGCACGTAAGGATTCTGCAGGGGACGTGCCTCGCAGCCAAGAGCCGGTCCTGCCTTGCCGTCGGTTCCGAGTACCGAACGGATCACGCCTTCCTCATCTGCCTTTATGACTGTGGCTCCTGCGCCGTCACCGAAGAGGATGCAGGATTTGCGGTCCTCCCAGTTCATGATACGGGACAGTGTCTCCGCGCCGACTATGAGGATATTTTTGTACATCCCCGACTGTACGTACGCATTTGCAACGCTTATCGCATACAGATAACCTGAGCAGCCCACCACCATATCAAATGCCGCCGCCTGCATCGCATCTATCCCCGCCTGTATCTCACCCGATAAGAACGGGAGAAGCCGGTCAGGCGTAACCGTTGCGGCTATTATAAGGTCAAGTTCATGCGCGTCCATGCCCGCATTGTCGAGCGCCTTCTTTGCTGCTTCTATCGCAAGAGAACTCGTTCCCTCTTCAACCGCCAGGTGCCTTCTCTTAACTCCGGTCCTTTCGGTTATCCATTCATCGCTGGTATCCATGATCTTCGCCAGATCGTCATTTGTGACCACCAGCTTTGGAAGTGCCATTCCCGTACCCATTATCCTTGCTAACATGTTGTTTCTCCTTGTTTCTTCCTGAATTTCTACTGATCTATCCTTCTATCCCTCTGAATCTTCGGCCGTTCTTATGTTCGATCTTCAGCCGCATCATCAGAATTTGCGGAACCTTGCGTATCTCTCTTCTGCCCAGGTTTCGCCGGGTTTGTTCTCATTTTCCTTAAGATATTCCTTGATGTTCCTCTTCATATACAACGCTATCGAGCGCAGTGTCCATTCATTGGCTCCGCCGTACTCGGGGATGATCCTCTCGATGATGCTTAAGTCCTTAAGGTCGGCTGCCGTGAGCTTCATGACGCCTGCTGCCTCCTCGACGCGGTCACCCGATTTCCATAATATAGATGAAAATCCTTCCGGCGAAAGTATCGAATAGGTCGCATTTTCCATCATCCATAC
>JAFSZZ010000103.1 GCA_017458765.1 Lachnospiraceae bacterium
TATCATCTCTATCTCGGCACCCGAATGAATGAGCACTTCAGCCTCAGCCTCCTTATCTGTTCCATTTGGAGTCGCAAACCTGAACATATCAAGCAGATATTTATATTCCCTGTCATTAACCGTTACACCGTTAAGATTATGAGTCCCCGCTGCAGCCGCTGCAGCTGCCGCCTGGGCAAGTGCCTCCTGCTGCTTCTGAAGTTCTTCGGCAGCCTGAGCTTCCGCAGCCTTCCTGGCTGCTTCTTCCTCTGCGGCTTTCTTAGCCGCCTCGTCCTCCTGAGGTTTGTTTTCCTCAGTCTTCTTCTCTTCTTTCTTCTTCTCTTCCTTCTTGGTGTCGGCTCCGGCAGTGGTATCATTTGCCATCTCAGCCTTCGCCTGATCCGCTTCCTCCTGAGTCACTTCCTTAAGGAATTCGGATTTGATATAGCACTCGCGCCCTTCGTAATCAAGCTTAGTCCAGTCATCGACCGTTTCTATCTTGGTGTAGGTCTCGCCCTTCTTACATGTCCTTACTATCTCGCAGTCTGTATTGGGCTCGGCTCTCATTCTTACACTGTCTCCGGTTACCATAACGAGATTTGCAACCTCAGCCTCTTCCTCTACCTGCGCTTCCGCAGCTGCTGCAGCCGCTTCCTCTGCTGCCTTCTGAGCTGCTGCCGCTTCCTCCTGAGCGATCCTTGTCTGGTCAACTACCTGGAAGGTTATCTTATTACTCTCCACCTTATCCTTTTTGATATATACGGTCACCGTACCCTCTGCTCCCGTACGGAGTATGGCAGTTCCTTCATCACCCTTTTCAAAAGAAGCCGTTGCGTCATCAACAATATATTCCAACGATTTAAGCTTGGCCTTCGCCGGATTACCCTTGACCGAAAATACATACTCCTGGTCAACATCCAGCTCAGTATCGGCAAAATTAGGTGTCAGGGTTATCGACTTAAGTGTTTTCACCGATCTGAGCAGCAATACTACCAACGCGATCACGATAACCAGTATAAAAGCTACCGCTGCTATCATAAGTATCTGCCTTGTTCTCCTTTTTCTCTTTCTTCTGCTGCTCATATCATACATCTCCTCCTGATTAAATTATTTATATCATAACACACACACGTGAAAAATAAAGTATGTTTTACTGAATGGCTATCTCTGTTGTTCCCACATCCGAAAAACTACTGTAGTTGTCATGCACCGTTAATCTGATCGGAGAAACCGCATCTTTAAGGGTAAAAGCATAGCAGCAGTTAAGTGTGGAACCATCGGATATCTTCATATCCTTGTTATAAAATTCTTCGGGAGATTCCTGCAATGCCGATGACATATCACATGGTTCTCCATTCTGAGTAATGCTTGCGGGAAATACTTCCGACATAGACAGCTGATCACTTGTTTTATTGGTGAATGTGAAATATATCAGCGCCGTCGGATTCCCTTCGGTATCAAGTGTTACTGTCACATTCGTACATTGAAGCGAAAACTGCTCATTATCAACATCAACCGAGTCAGATGCTTCGGATGCAGATGTATCCCCAAGTATATCTTCTTCCGTGCCGTTATTGTTACCCGTGATCAATTCATCTCCGGCACCGGCCTGTTCAACATCAAATGATTCCGTTCCTTCACTGTTATCCGGTACCGAAGCTGTATCAACCGTATCGCTTTCATATGTGGTCTGAGGGTTATCATCTCCGGCATAACCCTTGTTCTTTATCTTCTGATAAATGCTTATGCAGACACACAGGATTATCACAAATATCAGAGCCTCGACTCCTAACAACAGATACTCCATGGACTTCTTGGTCTGGGCATCCATCTGATCTGCCGGAGGAACAGCCGGACCCGACTGCATCTGTCCCGTGGGAGCACCCGGTATCGGGGTATTTGATGGTATCGGAGTATTTGATGGTATCGGAGTATTAAATGTCTGTGGTGCCGCAGCACTTCCCTGTACCGCATCTGACGAAAGGCCAAGGGCCTTCTCTATCTCAGCCAGCTGCCTGTCCATAGCCGTCATCGGAGCTTTTGGAGGTGCCGGCTGTGCCGTTTGTACGGGTTGCACTGTCCGGCCGGGTTGTACCGCCTGACCCGGCTGTACCGTTTGTACGGGTTGTACTGCCTGAAAAGGCTGCACCGGTTTCACAGCACCTGCAGGCATTGCGGGCTTTGCACTTCCCGTAACGGCAGCACGGTTGATAACAGGTTCAGGGATCACACCCGGCTTTGCTGCAGGCTGTGCGGCTGTTGCAGGCTGCACCGCTGCTTTTACGGGCACGGTTACCGGCTGTGTCTGCTGTGTCTTAAGTCTGTTTATCTCTTCTTCCGTAAGTGATTCGTATGTAGTGGTAGTTGTAGTGACTACTGTCTTTATGACCCTGCGGGGTATCCCATCGGCATCGTTTATCACCTCTATGGTCTGTGTTTTGTCCGGAACCGAAATACCGTTTCCTGAAGAAGCCGCAGGGCTCACCTGCTGTCCTCCCGCGGAAGCCGGTATCGCAGTTTTTACCGTTGCAGATGCTGCAGGCCCTGACACTGAAGATCCCATGTGTTTTGCCAAAGATGCCGCGGCAGATGATTGTACTCCCGAACCTGCACCCCGCGTCAAAGCCGTTCCCGGAGTACTGCTTTTCTCCTTTACTCTCGGCTGTGGCGGACGCTCAGGCCATCCTGTTGCGGAAACTTTCGGTCCTGCCTTTTTTTCAACCGGCGGAAGCTTGTCCTCATTCATGATCACTCCGGCCGGAGCGCTCAATATCCTTGCCTGCTTCTTCCTGCCCGGATCGCTGTTCACCGGGACAGGTGAAACGATGGTAACTGCACTCTTATCCGCCCTTGGTGGTCTCGGGGTTCCCGGAATATAGACGGGCTCTCTTTTCGGAGAAGGCCTGCTGCTCACTTCCTCTTCGATGCGCGGTGCAACTATGCTCCTGGCAGCCCTCTTCTTAACCGTCTTCTCTTTATCAATTGTCTTTTGTGTGTTTGCTGTCTGATCACTCATCAGGTTTTCTTAAAATACCTGCCTTCACAGGCTGTTCTCCAATGCATCAAGTCCTTCATAACCATAGGCATGTGCCGTATTCTCCATGATCATGAATGCGAGGTTCTTCCCCGAACCCGCAAGCTTAACTATAAACTGCCCATAGAGGGCAAGCGTCCTGTCGGAATAAGTCGCAAGTTCACCGCGAAGGTAAGTCTCATATGATGTGTTGACCTTTGTATCCTCGGATGAACGGATGCTCCTTGCCCTGCCTGCCGCCTTGGGATATCTGTCCTTAAATTCCTCCATCCAGCCCACCTGGATATCGGCTATCTGATCTATTATCGCCTTTTTGGCATCCGAAAGCGGCGGAAGCGAATCCTTTATCTTAGCGTATTCTTCCGGCGCGGTGCTTTCTTCCATCCTGGCGTATTTTTCCGTGATCAGGTTCCATCCCTGCTCATTTGCACTGTAGAAATCATCTATAAAGGAGTCCAGCATCTCATCTGTCCACGTCTCGTACTGGCTTGTCCTCATAATGGAAAACGTCGGCCAGTCATCCTGACACTCAGCGCGGCCGCCTTCATTTATGACCTTGTCAAAGGCCTGCCATTCAAGCATGACTATCTCATTCACCGCATCGCGCCTGCTTACTGCCGCTACGGTCTCCCTGCCTTCGACGTTGCTTATCATACACGAACTCAGGCTGCTGTTCAAGTTAATTTCCGACATATTTTCCTCCTTTTTGACTGTGAGCAGGCATTACGCTACATTCGCCTTACTCAGTGACTTTTGTGCCTTCGTTTATCACCTGTGAATATACATCCAGGAACTTCTCCTGATGAGGAATGTTACCGGCCATTCCGATCCTCTCAAGTTCTTCGATTATTATCGCCGCCACTATCTCCGTTGTCATCCGGATACGTTCGTCTCCCTTTGGCATATCATACACTGCATTGAAAATATCCATGATGACCGCGGCCCTCTCAAGATCTGCCATTCCCCTGTGCAGCCACTTATAGTACGGTGCATACTTCCTGTTTATGAGATAACAAAGTTTCATCGTATGTTCCATATAGCCTGCAAGAGCTATCTCGGATGCTACCTTCTCTCCGCGTTTTAACATCCTTATATAATTATACTGTCCCATCTGGGCCGAATAATGCAATTCTTCGGCAATCCTGCGTTTCCAGATAATGTCCGGATAATAGGATAGTTTATTTCTGATCTTTGTAAAATCCCCACATCCATCCTTAAAAATCTTACCGTTGGTACATTCCGACAGGTTCTCCTCCTTTACCGATGCAAAGAAGTCATAAACTGTTTCTGTATCGTCATCCGGAGCCTTGAAAAATGCATTGAGAAAGCCCTCGCTTATCTCAAGTATCCTGCTGTAGAACTCGCGAGTCCTTATGACGCCCACCCGTCTTCCGTCAGGCGGGAGCACGGTCACTCGTTTATATCCCATAAATCCCGACGGCAGCTCATTATATGCCTCCATGAGCTCACTGCCTATCTCATCATACAGATCATCATCGAGCCAGATACAGAAATCTGGGCCGAAATCATGATCAGCGGACAGTTCATCATCAAAGCCGTAGCACTGTGAACCTCTTCCTGTCAATCCGACCGTAATGCGGTCTTCATACCCTGGGAATCTTTCATGTATCATGGGTGCTCCGTATTTTTCATAAAAAAGACGGCTTAACTCCATTCCCTTTATATTACCTGCCGGGTCCTGTCCGTCCTGCACGTTTTGGGCGGGATCGGCATCTTTATCCTTAATGACCTCATCCACGTCGAATTCGGCCTGCGCTTCCCTCATGTTCTCAAGAACTGTCTTATATGCGGGATTATCCTCACCCACATGATGCTTAAGGAGCGAAAGCGCCTTCTCGTAATATACTATGCTCTTATCCTTATCACCTTTCAGGAAATTAAGCTGGGCTATCGCATTTAGGCATCCGGGATAATGAAAATCATCTCCTCCCAGTTCTTCGAAGATATCCTCAGCTTCGTTCAGTTCCCTTTCGGCTTCATCAAGCCTGTTAAGCTTAATGTAAGCCTGTCCGAGATTTGTCCTTGTAATTGCCTGCTCTGCCCTCTCTCTGTCTATCCCATCTATCACGAAAATAGCTTTCTTAAGGCACTGCACCGAATCCTCATACCTGTCCATGGCCTGATACAACAGGCTCATGTTATTATAGAGCGCTGCGTAGAGATAATCCCCTTTTTCAAGAAGTTTACCGTATATCTCCTCCACCTCAAGATAACGCTTAAGCGAAGACTCAAGCCTCCCTGCAGCCCTGTCCGCCGTTGCCGCATTAAGCAGCGTTGTAGCATAAGGGATCTGATCCTTCAGGCCCGTATTTAAGCACAGATCGATCGCCTCGCTGATGTAGGCTGCCGATTCATCATGGAATCCCATATATCTTAAGTAACCGATCATCTCATTAAGCAGAGCAAGTTCAGCGGCTTCGTCTCCTTCTTCGCGTGCAAGGGAGATCTTCTCCCTTAGGAAATCACCGGTCTTATGAGCTTCCTCACCGCCGGGCAGTGCATCCAGTTCCTTTAATACTTTTTCTATGTTCAAAAATCCGGTCCCCCTTATGATGATGCATGCAGCATCAACATTACCAACAGATATATGAGTGTAAATATACATCCTACACTGAACATGAGCAGTCCGTATGATACGCTCCTGGTGGTAAGCCTTGATGCCTTAAGTATCTCCTCGAATCCGAACGCAAGCTTCTGCTCATAATTGATATACTTAGGAGACTTGCGCCTTACCGTCTTATTCAGCAATACCACGAACCTGTCCATGATCACGCCGATCACTCGGGTAAGCATGTTACCGTAAAGAAGCGGCCTTCTGGGCTCCACTTCCTTTAATACCGAGCGGCTTAAGATAGAGATGATGTGGTCCGTCATCCTGTCAAATATCCTTAAAACAAAAGCGAGCACAAACGGAAGGATATGCTGCAGGAAAGGTCTGTAAATAAGGTCCTCAACATCAAGCCACTTGGGCCACGCGTCAATATATACCTTATTTCCCTCCTCATCCTTCTTCATGAGCAGCTTACGTATCATCACAAAATATATGAACAGGCCGATAGCTATGGAGATAAGCCCGCCCTTAAGATTTGAGAATGCAAAATATCTGACCTCTTCTTCCACCTCACCGCCGTGCATAAAGGGTGACGCAGCCTCTGCGATAACATCCATCAACTTATGCGGAAGCATGCCCAGTATAAACAGCAGCGCGGCCGACATCATAAGTGCAAATGCGGACTCATCGTTCATCGCACGGCCTTCATGCTCAGCACCCGGTCCGTCTTCAATAAACACTGCGACAAACAGCTTTGTCATATAGGCAAGTGTCATACCGCCCGTTATAAGGAAGATGATCTCAATGATCCTGTAGGTCCCGACTGGCTGTGTCTGTGTAAGTTCATGCATATATTCAACTATCGATTCATGGAGCAATGTCTTGCTCACATATCCCGAAAATCCGGGGATACCGCTAATCGAAAGCCCGCCTGTAAGGAAGGCTATGGTTAAGAGCGGCCTGCCTTTTCCAAACCCACGTATCTTATTAAGATCGAGTTCGTGCAGGTTCATATAGACAACACCTGCTGCCATGAAAAGCGTAAGCTTTATGAGCGAATGATTGACCATATGCAGCATGGTCCCATGAACGGCGATAGCATTTTCCTCGCCCAAAAGCCCCTGCATCCCGATGCCGACGAGTATGAAACCTATCTGTGACATGGATGAGCAGGCAAGCGTTCTTTTTAAGTTTATGCTGAAGATCCCAAGCAGCGCACCGCCAAACATTGTTATAACGCCAAATATGAGTATCATGAACCCCCAGCCCTTATCATGTCTGAATATCTCACTGCTTATTATGAGCACACCGAAGATCCCGGATTTTGTCAGGATACCGGAAAGCAGTGCCGAAGCAGGTGCAGGTGCAACGGGATGGGCCTTCGGTAGCCAGATGTGCAGTGGGAACATACCGGCCTTGGCTCCAAAACCCGTGAGCATGCAGGCTCCCGCCGCATATACCGTTGCCTTAAGCGACGGATCAGCTCTGACAGCCGATGTTACCGCGCCGTATATCTCATCCATCTTAAGTGTCCCTGTTATATTATAGAGCAGGAACAGTCCCATCAGCATTACCATGCCGCCGATCACGGCTACCGCAAGATAAGTCTCCGCTGCCCTTAAGGACTCCTTCGTCTCATCATGCGCCACCCATGTGTAACTGGTAAACGACATGATCTCAAAGAACAGAAACGTCGTGAACAGATCGGCCGATAAGAATACACCGACAGTTGCACCGAGCGTCATCAGGAAGAACATGTAGTATCTGTTGGTCCTTGGATAGTGGGCCATGTACTGTCTTGAAAAGATCGTGGTCATCGCCCACATAAAGGCGGCAACAAATCCGTAGACTATACGGAAGCCGTCAAGCTTAAGGCTTACACCTAAGCCGCACAGATCCTGCGATACAAATGACATCTGTTGCCCGCTTAAGAACTGATATGACAGCCAGCATAGCAGTCCCATTTCAAGGACAGTTACCGCATCGGCAAAACAATCCCTTAACTTTTTGCTGTATCTTCCCATACAATATGCTATTATACCTGCGGCCATAGGGCCGATGCATAATAATAGGAGCATTTATATTACCTCACATAAATTGGGCTATCCCGTCAAACAAGCCCATAAGCTGCGGTGCCGTAAACGAGAGTATGAGCATCATCAGCATGAATACCGCAAACGGAAGGCACATCTGCCATGTCGGATCCTTTATTCCATGAAGCGAATTATAGTCAAAATCATCCACCGGGAAATAAGCCTTGATCACTATGGTAAGCATATATACCGCAGTGAGCAGTGCCGAAATAAGCAGTGCGCACATACCGATGTAACCCATGCGTGAACCCTCGGCAACAGCTGCGGTACACAGATTCCACTTGCTTATAAAACCGGGCAGCGGAGGGATACCGATAAGCGCTAAGGATCCGAGCGTAAAGGTTGCAAAAGTCACCGGCATTTTGCGGCCGAGTCCGTCCAGTTCACGGACATATTCCCTGTGCGTCTTGCACAGAACCGCGCCTGCGCAGAAAAACAGTGCAATCTTGATGACCGCATGATATATCATGTGCGAAAGCGCCGCAGTCAGTCCGAGCGGTGTCATGAGCGAAGCACCGAACACTATATAAGACAGGTTGCTGACTGTCGAATACGCAAGCCTTCTCTTAAAATGCGGCTCCTTTACGGCCCTTATCGAACCGTACAGGATAGTGGTAACGGCAAATCCCATTACGATATACTGTGCGGGAGTTCCCTTTAAGAAATCCGTGCCGAAGCTGTAATATGTGATCCTTATTATCGCAAAAGCTCCTGCCTTCACGACCGCAACGGCATGCAGCAGTGCGGTTACCGGAGTCGGTGCTATCGAAGCCGACGGCAGCCATCCGTGGAACGGGAAGATCGCTGCCTTGACACCGAAGCCGAGGACAGCGAGCACATATACCGCCCGAAGGATCCTCTCCCTGCCGACCGCACCAGCAGTCACAAGCACTCCGCCGGGAACAAAGTTCATTGTCGAACCGAAGGTATAGATGAATATAAATCCGATGAAGGCAAAAGCCGCGCCGCCCATCGAATAGAGTATATACTTACGTCCCGCCATAACAGCTTCCCTGCTCATCCCGGCCATGACAAGAGGCAGGGTGACAAGGGTGAGCATCTCATAGAACATATAAAGCGTCATCAGGTTTGCGGCAAACGCGATGCCTATCGTTACCCCATAGGTCATCGTATAGAACGCAAAGAATGTATTTTCCTTGCCAAGATGCTCCATATACTCGAAAGCATACAGCGTGGCAAGCGGCCAGAGTATGGATACGAGTCCCGCAAAGACCATTCCGAGACCGTCTACATGAAAGGTTATCTCCAGGTCACCCGCAAGATTGAGCACCCGGAACATACCCTCCGGAGACCTGAACAGGGCCAGCCATACAAATACCGAATTTAATATGGTAACGATCTCGACATAGATGTTGCGGCTCCGCCTTGTCTTAAACTCAAACAACGGAAGGATCGCTCCTGCTATGAGCGGATATACGATTGGTAAAAGTATCAGGAATTTATTCATCTTACTTCCTTATAACACCGAGCCCGCTATACCCGTGAGCATGTTCATCACAGGGCCCGGACATATGCCCATTAGAACGGCAAGGGCCGTCATTATTATCATTGGTATCAGCATCCACAGGTTTGGTTCCTTCTTATCAAGGCAGGGATAATCATATTCATCACCCGGGAAAAATGCCTTAAGCGTAACACTGATAAGGTATCCCGCCGTAAGCAGCGCACTTATGATCAGGATCACAGGACCAAGCCATGATATCACCGGCAGTCCCGAATTTAGCGATCCCTGCGCAAGATACCATTTGCTTAAGAAGGCGCTTGTCGGCGGCACACCGACGAGGGTGAGCGAAGCAAGCGTGTAACACCACATCGTTACCGGCATTTTCCTTGCCATATCCTTATAATCACTCACCTTCTTAAACCCGGCCATATGTATGACAGCACCCGCGGTCTGGAACAGTGTATTTTTCACAAACGAATGAAAGATCACATGTGCGAGACCTCCGATCAGTCCGACGGGGTTAAGCAGAGCGATGCCGAACAGCGCGTAACTCACCTGGCTTACCGTAGAATAAGCCAGCCTCTTCTTCATGACCGGTTCCTTATATGCCATCATCGATCCCATGAGTATCGTAAGCAGCGTAAGACCGATAAAAGTATACTGTACCCAGGTCCCGCGAATGAAATCCGCTCCGACCATATAATAAATGTAACGGATCATCACGAGCACACCCATCTTGGTGATATTACCCGACAGGAAAGCGGATGCGGGTGACGGGGCGACCGGATGGGCCGTGGGAAGCCATGAATGCAGCGGGAACATGCCTGCCTTGGAACCAAAGCCTATGATCACAAGCAGCGTTACCACCCTCATCGCAGTCTCATGCCCTGCAAGCGCTCCGGGGTCAAGGACACCGCCCGGAGTGAACGTTAATGTGGTTCCGTATGTGTAGATGAAGATAAATCCGGTAAGTCCCAGGAAGGCTCCGCCTATCGAGTAGAAGATGTATTTTCTTCCCGCGGCAAGCGCTTCCTTCGTCTGTTCATGCAGCACGAGCGGCAGCGAAAGCAGAGACATGAACTCATAACACAGATACATGGTTATGAGATTGCCTGCCATACAGATGCCGATCATAGCAAGGAGCGTTAACGCATAGAAGATATAGAACCTGCGCTTGTGCTTATCATGCTTTAAGTATTCTGTTGCGTATACATGATCCATCACCCACATCGAGACCGTAAGCATCAGGAACAAAAGACCCAATGCATCCATTTTGAACAATATGGGGATGTCCTTTAAAAGGTACATATATTTTTCCCTTATCCGAAGAATTCAAGTCCTGTCTGTATCGTATAGGCGATCGGATACGACAGTATACCCAGGAAGAAGTTAAGTGCGATAAAGCATACAAGAGCTATCGCCGAATTGCGCGCAGGCCTGTATGCACGATCGCGGTAATCCATGTTCCTGGGAGTGTATACCGATATAGTCGCACGTATGAAATAAATGGCGTTTAATATCGTACTGATCGCCAGTGTGATCATTGCTATCCACATCTTGGAGCGGACCGCCGTAATCGCGGCTTCGGCAAAATAAACCTTGGAAGTAAAGCCCGAAAGCAGCGGAACACCGACCATCGAAAAAGCGCCGACGGCAAATGCAAACCCCGCCAGTCTGTTACGGAAGCCGGAGCCCTTTAAATCGGTGAAATCCTTACTTCCCCTGGACACTTCGACAAGGCCGCGCTGCGCGATAAAGAGCATTGATTTGGTGGCTCCGTGGCTCATTATATGGAAGATCGCCGCAACCATCCCTGCGCTGCTCCCAAGCCCGATACCCATATAGATATAGCCTATCTGGGCGATCGATGAATATGCTATGAGATGGCGGATATCGTTTTGCCTTATTGCCGTTACCGAGCCCATTATCATGCCAATGATACCAAACACGAACAGGATGTTGGTGATCTTATGATCGACCATGACATCCATGCCTATCACACGGTAGAATATCTTGATGAGTAAGAAAATATATCCTTTACTGACCAATGATGACAGTATCGCCGACGATGATGCGGTCGAATAACCGTAGGCCTCCGGCAGCCAGCTGTGGAAAGGATAGAGCGCGCTCTTTATGGCAAGTGCCACGCTTATAAGGCCGATGACCGCGGTGAGCGGGACAGCATATTCTCCCGATCCATCCAGCGCTATGACCGCCTCCCTTATATTCGGCATCAGGAGCTGTCCCGTGATGGAATAGAGCATGCTGATCCCAATGAGAAGCAGACCGGAGCCAAGAAGGCTCATTATCATGTACTTTGTCGCAGCGACCAGCGTATGCCCGCTGTTCCTTATCATGATAAGCGCACAGGCCGCCATCGTGTTTATCTCGACGAATACATAGGCGGTAAAAAGGTCATTGGTATATACGAGTGCGAGCAGGGAGCTCATCATAAGGTTGATCATGATGAAATACAGGTTCATCTTGTCAACGGGTATATCATCATTCTGTCCGCGCACACCGCCGACTATCGAAAGGAGCATGATGATCGAGAAAAACAGTGCCATCAGGCCTTCAAGACAGCCCGCCCGAAGCTCATTGCCCCAGGGTGCGGGGAATTTCCCCATGACATACACAAACTCATGCCCTATGGCCGTCGTATAACCAAGAACACAGGCACTCATCAGCGTCACTATCGACAGAAGGACCACCGTAAGACGCCTTGCCGTATGGCCATTAAGTGCCGAACAGGCGATACCGCCGCCGAGACAGATTATTATGCTGAAGGGGACAAAATTTTCAATAAAATTCACTGCGTATCCCCCTCATCTTCATCCGTGTCGATCTTGTTGTACTTGCTGCGCCCGGGCGAATCCTTCCTTGAGCGCAGCGATATCTCGTCAATATCAAGCGAATGATACCTCTCGTAAAGTCTTATCGTTATCGCGAGCATGAGCGCCGTTACCGAAACCGACACAACGATGCCCGTAAGCACGAGGCCTGCCGGTATGGGATTTATATAGGCTTCCGTGCTCATTACGTTATCCACTATGATCGGGGCCTTGCGTCCGGTGATATAGCCCTTGCTCGCAAGGAACAGATATACAGCCGTATCCATGATGTTGAAGCCGATTATCTTCTTGATCATGTTGCGATGGAGCATAAGCGCGGTAAATCCAACCGAGAAAAGTATGACCGCTATGAGCGAATAAATGTTGTGGAAAAGATTGGGACCGAACATCACAATCCTCCCTTCCTAAACAGCGCGTAGAAGGCATACATCGTGCACGCCACTTCCGTTCCCACGAAGATATTGATGAAAAGTATAAGGCCGCTGCTTAATATATTTCCGGGTGTGCCGAGCGGTATGTGATTGTCATATCCGTGCGCACCCATGTAGAAATAATAGCTCAGGCAGCAGACATAAAAGCTTAAAGCGCTGACCTTTGCTATCTTATATACATGCTCATTAAAGAATTTTCCCGTCTTCTTAAAGCCGAACGCAGAAACATGCAGTATCATCCCGGCGCCTATTATCGCTCCGCCCGAAAATCCGCCGCCGGGGGACAGATGCCCGTTCAATATGACATATATCCCGAACACGAAAACAACCGGAACCAGAAAATTCGCCACCTTCTGGATTATTATGTCGTTCTTTGGCTCCATGTAGCGGTCGAAGGCATAGCTTGATTTTTTCTCCTCACCCTCTGCTATAAGGAGCAGGATCATGACGCAGCTTGCCGCGATGAAGAGCACGTGTGTCTCGCCCATCGTATCAAAGCCACGGTAATTAAGGATGAGGCCCGTTACTATGTTCACCGCTCCGGTCTCCTCAAGGCCCTTTTCTATATAACGCTCCGTTACTTCGTTGTTCGCGGGGTTGGCGGGATTGCCGAACCTCGGGAGCCACGATACCGCCGACATGAGCAATAACATCATGGTCGCGCATACGACCACGGCTATGGCTCCGTACAGTCTGTGGAACCTCTTCAGGAAATCGAGCGGTTCCGTCTTGTCCTGGAGCCTCTGCTGCGCTTCACGTTTGTCAAGGAGGTCTGCCGCCTCGGTAAGTTCCTCCTCAAGGGATTCAAGCTGCTTGGCCTCGGTGTTGCCCTTCGGCTTATACAGGAGGAACTCCTCCCTGCCGTTGACAAAATTCTCTATTCTGCTGTAAAACGTCGACCTGTAGTCACTTCGTTTTTTGCTCATATGCTAATTTACCATTCACCATCAATTCAGAACAGGCTCAAAATATATGTGCTGTTCTGAATTTTCATTTATACTCCGCTCCGATCCCTTCCTTGAGAGCTGTGTCCTTATCCTTGCTTCCCGGGTCGATCTCGGTCGTTTCGATCGCCCGTATTTTTTTAAGAGTTACAAAAAACAATATCGATGTCACACCTGCGCCGACGGCCGCCTCCGTTATCGCAAGATCCGGGGATTCCAGAAGCGCCCAGATAAGGCTCATTATCGTACTGTATGCCA
>JAFSZZ010000104.1 GCA_017458765.1 Lachnospiraceae bacterium
GATAAGCCGTTCTCCGGCATACATCTGTGCGACAGGCATTCACCGCTTATAAAGCTGGTCATCATATGGTTTGTACACGTCCTTACAGTGCTCTCGCTGCTCATATTTGTTTTCCTCGAAAAGCATGCCGGAAAAAGGAGAGGAGAAAGACGGGGATTTGAACTGTATGAGCTTATCATAATGGCGGTATCTCTGTGCGGTCTCGGTCTTATTCTTATGCCGGAACTCATTTATGTTAAGGACATCTACGGTGATGAGTTCCAAAGGTACAATACGATGTTCAAGCTGACCTTTCAGGGCTTCATTCTGCTGTCGATTTCCTCAGGTATGTGTATAGGTATTTTTCTGAATGCGGCATTAAGAAGTAAGGCAGTCCGTATAATCCTAAGGTCTGCCGGTATCGTTTACTGTATGGCCGCGATAGCTCTCGGTGCATACATGGGCTGGTCTGTAAGGGCATGGTTCGGGAATGTGTCCGATCCGTCGCTACGGAAGGGGATATCGGCTTCGGCTTTCATAGAAGAGGATCCGATGTATGACAATGTACGGGAGGCGATCGGGATACTCAATGAAGATCCGGACAGACGGCTCCATATCATTGAAGAGGGCGGCAACAGTTACAGGCCGCAGAACAGGCTGTCAGTGTTTACGGGTGCTGTGACCGTAGCCGGCTGGTATGTGCATGAATGGGTATGGCACAACGATCGGGAAGCGATAGAAGAAAGACACGGCGAGGTGAAGGCTTTTTATACCCTCGGTGATGAGGATTACTGCAGGAAGATCATCGACAGATACGATATAGACTATATCTATGTGGGGCCTGAGACAACAGGGAAGTACGAGGTCAATACCGAAGGCTTTAAGAGGCTCGGAGAACATATTTGGGAGAGTGACGACGGCCGGTATATGCTTATTAAAACAGGACAGGCAGATGAGCCGTTCAGATGACGAACGGCATTTGGATAATCAAAAAATGATCGGGATAATGTAAAAAAATAAGAAGTGAACTGAAAATGCTCATACTATAATGCTTACTAAATCAGTGAAGGGAAATGCGATGTATACGCATTAAAGATAAAGACTGATAAGGGTGAGGTATTAAAATGAGCAGAGTTTCGATAAATACAGAAAAAAAACAGGTAATAGATTTTACAAAGGGCAGTCCCTTCAGGCTTATAATGGCATTTTACTGGCCGCTGCTTCTTACGAGCATGCTGCAGCAGTTCTACAATTTTGCGGACACATGGATAGTCGGGAAGGGGCTTGGTGATAATGCGCTTGCCGCTGTCGGGAACATGGGATCCCTGTTTTTCCTGATAGTCGGGTTTTCCTTCGGGCTGGCCAATGGTTTTGGTGTACTGATAGCCCAGAGCTTCGGGGCAAGGGATGAGGAGGCGCTCAAGCACCGTTTCGCCGGAGTGATCGAGCTGGGAGCGGTGCTGGCTGTGGCACTTTCCGTACTGAGCGTGCTGTTCCTTCCGTCGGCTCTTAAGCTTTTGAGAACGGATGAACTTATTTTCGCAGACAGCCTGAAATATGGGTATATAGTTTTCGGGGGGCTGTCGGCGGGTATATGCTACAATATATCAGCTTCCGTGTTAAGAGCGTTAGGTGACAGTAAGACACCGTTAAAGGCGATAATCGTATCGTCCGTGATCAACCTTCTCCTTGACAGCATGTTCATCCTGGTACTGCATACCGGAGTGGAAGGCGCTGCCATAGCTACGCTGTGTTCGCAGGTTGTTTCTTCGATCATATGCATAAGGAGACTGAGAAAAATACCGGTGCTGAGGATCGAAAGGAAATACTTTAAGAACGATAAGAGAGTCTTCACTGATCTTCTCAGGAATGGGATTCCGATGGCGTTTATGAACTCGATCACGGCTGTGGGCTGCATGGTCGTACAGTATTTTGTGAACGGTTTTGGCGTAGTATATACGGCAGCTTATGCCGCATGCAGCAAATATCTGAATCTGTTCATGAACCCGGCATCCACAGCGGGAAGTGCAATGAGTGCATATACCAGTCAGAATTACGGTGCGGGTAACATGAAAAGGATCAGACAGGGACTTGCGGTATGCGTGGGTATATCGGTGGTTACATATCTGACACTTGGTTCGCTCATGGTATTTATACCTGAGAAGCTCGGCAGGATCCTTTTGTCAGGCAGTGATCAGATTGCTCTTGTATGTGAATTTCTTCCAAGGTGCGGTGTAATGATCATCTTCGTTGATATACTCTTTGTAGTAAGGAGCGGAGTACAGGGAATGGGCAAGCCCATGCTTCCGATGATCTCCGGGATACTTGAGATGATACTCAGGATAGCAGTGATCTCTTATTTTATAGGAAGGATCGGCTTCAGGGCAACCGCATATGCCGAGATAAGTGCATGGATAGGAGCACTCCTTGTAAATGCTTATGCATTCTATGCGGTCATAGTACCTCCCGATCAGTACAAGGAACTGATACACAGCGTGAGATCTGTTCTCTTCTCAAGCCGTAAGGTACCGGTAAAGCACGGGAGCAGAGGTTAGAGGACGGACAGTGCCCGTGATAAAAATGATATGAAGATCCGTGAAGCGGAGGATGACTGTGCCCCGCATCGCGGATCTTTTTTGTCCTGTGTGCACAAATATGTCAGGATACGCTGTCCGGTTATATTGTATAAAATACTTGAACAGGCACAATATTTGGTATATAGTTATGGTTGAGTGTTTATGTCCGTATATACTAATGATATGTGATTGCTAACGGGAGATCATATGAAATGTCAGGATATGGAGCGTTATATAACCCTGTTCATAAATGATGAACTGTCGGGGATACGCATGAGGGAGTTCATAGAGCATATAGAGGGATGCAGCAGCTGCTTTGATGAGATGGAGACCAATTATCTTCTTAAGGAGGCGCTGCTAAGGCTTGAGAAGGAAGGCTCCTACGATCTTCACGGGGCGCTCATGGATAAGATAAGGAACACCAAGAAGTGTGTTGAGGTACACGAGATGATAACCATGATGAGAAGGGTTATCCTCATATGTGCCGGGATCGCGCTCCTGTTTGAACTGGTATTTGTATACGCTTTTTACTGGTGAGGGTTGAATGGATAAGAAACTTGTACTTATAGACGGAAACAGCATAATAAACAGGGCATTTTACGGTATCCCGATGCTCACCAGCCAGGATGGCACACATACCAATGCGGTATACGGGTTCTTAAATATCCTGTTCAGGATACTTGAGGAGGAAAAGCCGGGATATCTTGCGATCGCCTTCGATCTTAAGGCACCTACCTTCAGGCATAAGATGTATGATAAGTACAAGGGTACCAGGAAGCCGATGCCCGAAGAGCTAAAGGAGCAGGTGCCCATTCTTAAGGAGCTTCTCCTTAAGATGAACATCCGGATCGTTGAGAAGGAGGGCTTTGAAGCGGATGACATCCTCGGAACACTGGCGAAGACAGCGGAGAAGGAGGGGTATGAGGTTGCGCTGGTATCGGGTGACCGCGATCTGCTTCAGATAGCGTCCGATCATATCAAGATAAGGATACCCAAGACCAGGGGCGGCAAGACCGAGATAGAGGATTATTACGCGAAGGATGTGCTTGCCAGATATTCTCTCGAGCCTTTACAGATAATAGAGCTTAAGGCTCTTATGGGCGATTCTTCAGATAATATCCCCGGTGTTCCGAAGATCGGCGAGAAGACGGCAACCGAACTGCTCGTTACGTATCATGATATAGATAACCTTAAGGAGCATATCGATGAGATCACCAGGAAGAGTGTAAAGGAAGCTCTTAAGGATAATTTCGATATGGCAGTGCTGAGTAAACAGCTTGCCACTATATGTATCACGGCAGATACAGGGGTGACCATTGAGGACACCGTTATTCCCGATATGTTTACGGCACAGGCGCTTGAACTTGTTAAAAAGCTCGGCCTTAAGCAGATCGCGAAGAGGTTCGAAGAAGCGGGCACAAGGGCAGAGACTGTGGAAACGAAGGCAGTCGCCGCGGCCGCTGATACCCTTAATGACCTGCTTGGCAGTGTGAGTGCCGGGAATGTGGGATTTTATATTTATGCCGGTGATAAGGAAGGCTGCGGGCTGTCATTGTGTATTGAGGAAGGCGGAACTTTCTG
The DNA here is from genome assembly GCA_017458765.1 of Lachnospiraceae bacterium. Classification (GTDB taxonomy): domain Bacteria; phylum Bacillota; class Clostridia; order Lachnospirales; family Lachnospiraceae; genus UBA2868. Next base: position 4,137 of record JAFSZZ010000104.1, read on the forward strand.
TTTTGATCTTTCCGATAAGAAGGACATGGAGCTTGTGATCGAAGGATTCACGGATTTTGTCACAAAAAGAAGTGACATAAGGTTCATCACCTTCGGCCTTAAGGAGCAGCTTCATATACTGACCGGCCTTGCAGATATATCATTTTGCGACAGGTTTGCCGATATTGAGATCGCCGATTATCTTATAAATCCGCTGCTTAAGGATTATGCGCCGGATGCCGGCAGGGAAGCGGTTGCGTATGCAGCTCTTAAGGCATATCCCGACAGGATGGAGAAGCTTAAGGAAATGGGAATGTATGAGCTTTTTGAGACGGTCGAGATGCCGCTTATCTTCTGTCTGTATGAGATGGAGAAATGGGGTATGCTCGTTAAGCCCGGGGCTCTTAAGGAGTATGGTGAGCGGTTGAGCGTACAGATAGATGAACTTGAGAAGAGCATACATAAGGAGGCGGGTGAGGATTTTAACATAAATTCTCCGAAGCAGCTTGGGGATATACTGTTTGAGAGGATGAAGATACCGGGAGGGAAGAAGAATAAGACCGGCTATTCCACCTCGGCAGAAGTATTGGAGAAGCTGGCTCCCGACTATCCGTTTGTGGCCGACATACTTAAGTACAGGGGACTTGCAAAGCTTAAGTCCACATATGCGGATGGCTTGTATCCGTACATAGGAGAAGATAACAGGATCCATTCGACCTTCCACCAGACCATAACGGCTACAGGGCGGCTCAGTTCATCGGATCCAAACCTTCAGAACATACCTGTCCGCATGGAGCAGGGCAGGCTGATAAGGAAGATATTTGTCCCGGCTGATGGCTTCACATTTGTGGATGCGGATTATTCACAGATCGAGTTGCGCATCATGGCACATATGTCGGGTGATGAGAAGCTTATAGAGGCATATAACAGTGAGGCGGACATACACAGGATCACCGCTTCGGAGGTGTTCCATGTACCGTTTGACGAGGTTACTCCCCAGCAGAGGAGAAATGCCAAGGCAGTTAATTTTGGTATCATATACGGTATCAGTTCATTCGGTCTGAGTCAGGATCTGAGTATTTCCGTAAAGGAAGCAAAGTCTTACATAGCAAAGTATTTCGAGACTTACCCCAAGGTAAAGGAATTTGTCGATTCGCTTGTTAAGGGTGCAAAAGAGAAGGGCTATGTCACGACGATGTTCGGAAGAAGAAGGCCTGTACCCGAGCTTACGAGCGGTAATTTCATGCAGAGATCATTCGGTGAACGTGTTGCGATGAACGCACCGATACAGGGGACGGCTGCGGATATCATGAAGATTGCCATGATAAGGGTGTTAAGAAGGCTTAAGGCAGAAGGCCTTAAGTCAAGAATGATACTTCAGGTCCATGATGAGCTGTTGATAGAGACAGCTATAGATGAGAAGGATAAGGTAAGTGCACTTCTGGTAGAGGAAATGGAGGCTGCGGCGCAGTTGTCAGTACGTCTTGAGGCACAGATGAGCAGCGGAGATGACTGGTACGAGGCGAAGTGATGAAGGTTATTGGCATAACCGGCGGAGTAGGAGCCGGCAAATCCACCGTTCTTGATATTATCCGACAAAACTGCCGGTGTTTTATTTTGATAGCCGATGAAGCAGCACATGAGGTGGAGAGGCGCGGACAGGTATGCTACGATGAACTGGTAGGACTTCTGGGCAGGGAGATCCTGGCATCTGACGGTGAGATAGATAAGAAGAAGATGGCGCGTAAGATATTTGCCGCCGGTAACAAGGAGCTGTTAGCCTCGGTAAATGCGATCGTGCATCCGAGAGTCAAGGAGTATATCCTTGATCTTATAGAAAAATATAAGGCAGACGGGAAAGTCGATTATTTCTTCATAGAGGCGGCACTGCTCATAGAGGACGGCTACAGGGCGATCTGTGATGAACTGTGGTATGTATATGCCCCGAAGGAGGTAAGGGCCGGGAGGCTTAAGGCTTCGCGGGGTTATACGGATTCAAAGATCGAGGATATCATGCGTTCCCAGAACGATGATGAAACGTTCAGGAAATACTGCGACCATGTTATCGAGAACAGCGGTGACTTGGAAGAGACAGGGGAACAGATTAAAAAATTGCTGGGTCAAAAGACCGGTTAAGATAGTGAAAGGGGAGCCTGGGATCATATGGGAGATAAGGGAATGGAAGAAGATAAGAAGAATCCGGGGCAGCTTGTTTTCGGGCTGGATATAGGAACGCGCTCGCTGGTAGGCACTGTAGGCTATATGTCGGGTGATAAATTTCATGTTATCGCGCAGTGTGTAAGGGAGCATGACACGCGTTCCATGCTCGACGGACAGATACATGACATAAATACTGTCGGGCGTTCCATAAGGGAAGTCAAGGAGAAGCTTGAGAATCAGATCGGCAAGCAGCTCAATGAAGTATGTATAGCGGCAGCAGGCCGTGTGCTTAAGACTGTGACGGTAAGCGCGGAGCTTGAATTCCCGGAGGAGAAGGCGGTTGACGCTGAGGATGTGCACAGCCTTGAGATGCTCGGAGTGGAGAAGGCCTTTGAGGAGCTGACGCGCGAAAACACATCGGATACACGTTTCTTCTGTGTGGGATATACCGTAGTAAGGTATTACATGAACGATCTTCAGATGAGCGTTCTTGATAAGCATAAGGCAAGGAAGATCTCGGTCGAACTTATCGCGACCTTCCTTCCGGATGATGTTGTTGACGGATTGTACAGGGCTGTGGAGGTTGCGGATCTTCAGGTCGCGAACCTGACTCTCGAGCCTATCGCGGCAATACAGGTGGCAATACCCGAGAGTTTCAGGATGCTTAATATAGCCCTTGTCGATGTGGGCGCCGGGACAAGCGATATTTCGATAACAAAGGACGGCAGTATCGTAGCTTACGGTATGATACCGATGGCGGGCGATGAACTGACGGAGGCGATCGTGAAGCATTGCCTCGTTGACTTTGCAACCGGTGAGATGATCAAGACATCATACGGGAAAAAAGTCATCAAATATAATGACATAATGGGCATACAGCAGAAGATCACATCAGAGGAGATAGACAAGGTTGTCGAGCCTGTTGTCAAGGCCATGACCAAGGAGATAAGCGATAAGATCAAGGAACTTAACGGGGATGAACCCGTAAGTGCCGTATTTGTTGTAGGAGGCGGCGGCAAGCTTCCCATTTTCGCACAGTGCCTTGCAGATGAGCTTGGGATCAGCAGGCAGAGATGTGCATTGAGGGGCGAGGAGGTTCTTAAGGATATAGACTATCAGATACAGGATCCCAATCTCGATTCGATGTATGTTACACCGATCGGTATCTGTCTTAATTTCTATGATTCCAAGAATAATTTCATATATGTGAATTTCAACGGCGAAAGGATAAAACTGTATGATAACGGCCATCTCATGGTGGTTGACGCTGCGATACAGGCGGGCTTCCCGAATGAAGGACTGTTCCCGAAACGCGGACAGGCTCTCGATTTCACACTTAACGGAACTCCTCATATGATAAGGGGAGAATTGGGAGAAACGGCTGTAGTCAAGGTAAATGAAGAGACAGTTAGCATCAATTCCCCGATACGTGCAGGGGATAAGATCGAGGTTACCGAATCTACCGCCGGAGCGCCGGCGAGCGCACAGATAAACAGGCTCAAGGAATACGAATCAACGCTTACGGTAATAGTCAACGATACGCCGGTGGCATTGCCCAAATACGCGGAGGTTAACGGTGAACTTCAGTCGGGATATTATGAGATCATGCAAAATGACAATATCAGGCTGCTTGATTATTATACCGTAGAGCAGATAGCGGAGTTCATGGATGTTAAGCTTAAGGAGGGAATGAACATCTATGTGAACAACAAGCTGTCCGATAAGGATACTCTGGTATACAGTAATTTCTCGATAATATGGACTCTTGAGGAATTACAGTTATCGGATGTTGAGAAGGAGGATATCCCCGAAAGCTATGCCGATCTTCCGGATGATGATGAGTATGCCGGGGATGAAGGTTTTAAGACGGAGGATGATATACGGGAGCAGGATGATAACGAGGCTTCGGACGGCAACAGTGCAGATGATGAAGTGGCAGGGCTTGAGAATATGCTGACTGACACTCTCAATGCTCTTAAGAATGTAAAGAATGCTCTCGAAAACGGAGCGGATCAGAGTGATGCCGGAACGGATACCACCGGGAACGGATCAGATGATGCGCAGACGGAAAGCGAAGAAGAAGCAGATCCCGGTATAGTCGTAAATGTAAACGGAGAGGACGTTAAACTTACCGGCAAGAACGGATATATTTACGTCGATGTTTTTGAGTTTATAGATTTTGATCTGTCAAAGCCGCAGGGACATGCGGTCGTTACCAAATTAAACGGCAGGTCCGCTGTTTTTAACGAGATGATAAAGACAGGAGATAAGATCGAGATATATTGGGAAAAATGATCACGGATCCTGTTATATATCAGTATTAAGATCAGGATCCTGCGGGAGAAATACAGGGGTTAAAGGGGATAAAAATGAGATTATGCAGTATCGCGAGCGGGAGCAGCGGGAATTGTATCTATGTCGGATCCGATGACACACATATAATCGTGGATGCCGGCATAAGCGGAAAGCGGATAGAGGATGGTCTTAACTCCCTCGGGCTTAAGACGGAGGAGATGGACGGTATACTCATAACCCATGAACATTCCGATCATGTCGGAGGACTGGGAGTGATCGCCAGGCGTTACGGGATACCGATGTATGCTACAAAGGGCACGATAGAGGCGATAAAGGGCATGTCGTTTCTCGGGAAGATCCCGGGTGAACTGTTCAGGGAGATCGAAGCGGATAAGCCCTTTATGATAAACGATCTTAAGGTGAACCCGGTACGCATAAGCCATGATGCGGCGGATCCTGTCGCATACAGGATAGGCAATGGAGATAAGTCGGTCGGAGTCGTGAGCGATCTCGGTAAATATAACGATTATATAGTCGATAATTTTTCCGGAGTCGATGCGCTGCTGCTTGAAGCCAATCATGATGTCAACATGCTCCAGGTTGGAAAGTATCCCTATCAGCTTAAATGCAGGATATTGGGAGATAAGGGGCATCTGTCAAATGAATCATCCGGAAGGCTCCTTAGCAGGCTGCTGCATGATGATCTTAAGACAGTGTTCCTGGGTCACTTAAGTAAGGAGAATAACATGGCTGAGCTTGCCTATGAAACGGTACGGCTTGAGATATTGATGAGCGAGAACAGATATAAGCCCGAGGATTTCAGGATAAGGGTAGCATCAAGGGATATGATCAGCGAAGCAGTTGCCGTTTAGTTACGGCAGTAGGGAGGAATATTATGAAAAAAACAATAATAACGGTAGTAGGCAAGGATACGGTGGGTATAATAGCGAAGGTATGCACCTACCTTGCAAATAACAGGATAAACATACTCGATATATCACAGACCATAGTTCAGGATTATTTCAATATGATGATGATCGTGGATATGAACGATTCGAGCAAGCCCTTCGGTGATGTGTCTGACGAGCTTGCACAGATCGGAGAGGAGATAGGAGTGGTGGTAAGATGTCAGAGGGAGGATATCTTTAAGAGCATGCACCGCGTATAAAAATCGTTATTCGGAAGGGACGGAAATGATCAATATATTTGAAGTAAACGAAACAAATGAGATGATCGAGAAGGAGAACCTGGATGTCAGAACGATCACACTGGGTATCAGCCTTATCGATTGTATAACGGATGATCTTGAGAAGTTAACATGCAATATTTATGAGAAGATCACAACAACGGCCAGGGATCTGGTAGCGGTGGGTAAGGATATTGAGAAGGAGTTCGGGATACCGATAGTAAACAAGAGGATATCAGTTACACCGATCGGACTTATAGGGGCTTCCGCATGTAAAAGCCCGGATGATTTTGTCAGGATAGCAAAGACGCTTGACGAAGCAGCGGCTAAAGTCGGAGTTAATTTCATCGGAGGCTATTCGGCTCTTGTGGCAAAGGGAATGACAAAGGCGGAGGAAATGCTCATAAGGTCGATACCTAAGGCGCTTTCTTCAACCAGGCTCGTGTGCAGTTCCGTCAATCTCGGATCGACAAGGACAGGAATAAACATGGATGCGGTCCGCTTAATGGGACAGATAATATGTGATACGGCCGAAGCGACAAAAGAGTCGGATTCGCTGGGATGCGCCAAGCTGGTAGTGTTCTGCAACGCACCGGATGACAATCCGTTCATGGCAGGGGCATTCCATGGGGTTACGGAAGCGGATGCCATAATAAATGTAGGAGTAAGCGGCCCCGGAGTTGTAAATACCGTGCTCAAAAAAGTACGGGGAGAAAGCTTTGAAGTGTTGTGCGAGACGATAAAGAAGACGGCATTCAAGGTAACACGTGTCGGGCAATTGGTGGCGGGAGAGGCATCAAAGCGCCTCAACATACCGTTCGGGATCGTGGACCTGTCACTGGCGCCGACACCGGCAATAGGTGATTCGGTAGCGGATATCTTATGTGAGATAGGACTTGAGCATGCGGGAGCTCCGGGTACAACGGCAGCACTGGCACTGCTTAATGACCAGGTGAAGAAAGGCGGCGTTATGGCATCGTCCTATGTTGGCGGTTTAAGCGGAGCCTTCATTCCGGTAAGTGAGGATCAGGGGATGATCGATGCCGTGGAGGCCGGGAGCCTGACTCTTGAAAAGCTTGAGGCTATGACCTGTGTATGTTCGGTGGGACTTGACATGATAGCGATCCCGGGAGATACGAGTGCTTCAACAATTTCGGGTATAATAGCCGATGAGATGGCCATAGGAATGGTAAACCAGAAGACTACTGCAGTAAGGCTTATCCCTGTCATAGGTAAGGGAGTTGGAGAAAAGGCTGAGTTTGGAGGACTGCTCGGGTATGCTCCGATAATGCCGGTAAACCGTTATTCGTGTGAAGATTTCATAAACAGGAAGGGACGCATCCCCGCGCCGATACACAGCTTTAAAAACTGACGGTCTGTTCAGAGGACGAAAACCGTATGTTCATATTCCGAGATAAAGGGCTGTCTGCTCAATGAGCAGGCAGTTTTTTCATACAGATCTGATGCCGCGGTGTTTTCACTGAACATCCGCAACGCATTTGCACAGAGATCGGGAGAATCCGGCAGGTAAAACGATCTTAGGATGTTCTCATGATCTGCCGCCTTTGATATGAGAGGAACTGATGCACGGTGTTTTATCTCATGCAGGAGCCCGGAGGAATCCCTGTTAAATCCAAGCGGTCTTATATAGTAGTTATATCCGTCGTTTACGTATTCGGCCATGCGGTCCTTCCTTATATCCAGCAGAATATGGAGAAGAGCACGGCTTATCCGGGAGTAGTTTATGTCTTTTGATTTAAGTGCAGTGCAGAGGGCAGTATATGAAGGAGCATGAGAGTACCCGGCCAGTATCTTATTTGCAAGGCTCACGGAAACGTCAAGGTATGATGTGAGCCTTTGTACAGGATCCATCTCATCACATACGGCGGTTCTACGGATATCAAGTATTTTGGCAAAAAGCATCAGCCACAGGTCGTTCTCCGATACGGCGGTATATCTGTCAAGGCAGGAAAGAAGTGATCGAAGAATGTCATCCGGGATACGGCCCTTTAGAATGTTATGTAAACCGTCATCGGACTCCCGCTGTTCACTGTAAACGTTAAGGATATCCTTTCGTATGGAGGAAGAAGAGAGAGCGAAAGCCGTATCATCATGATATGCGGCCCCTTCGCGTTTCATTGTATGGAAGGAAAAGCTCTCCGACAGATCCTTTGCGGCGGATATATATGAGGCGGCAAGGAGATTGTTTGGAGTACTGAGAATTTTTCTTATGTTTTCCGGGATGTCATCGGAGGAATTGATGGCATGTGAAAAACTGAAGCCTTCCGACAGCCTTGCCTTAATACAGGTATCATCGGATCCGTTAAGATTGCGCATGATATCCGAGGCTTCGATAAGACTGTTTATGTCTCCGCATTCGGAGCCGAATGAAATGCAGTCGACAACTCCCGCTTTTGCTATAAGCGATACGGCACCCTTTGCAAAATATTCAAGACTCGAGCAGGAATAATAGAAAGGTAACTCGATAACAAGATCCGCACCGGCCATAAGAGCTGCTTTTGCACGTTCGTATTTGGAAATGACGGCAGGAGC